>JAEEHW010000075.1 GCA_016281055.1 Prevotella sp. | reverse complement strand
TGGTTGTAAAGGTATCACATCTTTCAACATTCCTAACAGCGTAACAGAAATTGGATACAGGGCTTTCTATAACACAGGATGGTATAACAATCAGCCAGACGGAATACTATACCTTAACAATTGGCTTGTGGATTACAAAGGAGAAGGAGGCGTAATGTATCATCCTTTAGTTATTGCAGAAGACACAAAAGGAATCCCCTATTTCTTTTATATATATTTACCCTATATCTCGCAAATCATATCAAAAATGAAAAATCCATTCCCCATTGATAACGAGATTTTTTATAACATAGAGGACCCCCGAGACGATGAAACTGATGTATATAACAATTTTACGCTTTATGTTCCCGCTGGCACAATCGAGAAATACAAATCGACAGAAGGATGGAAAAATTTCAAAAACATTGAAGAGTTCGGTCCTGACAACATTGTAACAATACCATCACAGACTATAAAATTCACTGTTCATGATGGTATAATAACCGTAGAGGGCGCATCCTACAACGAACATCTCAGCGTCTTCACCATCGACGGCAATCTAATTGGCTCAGCTGTCTGCCATAATGGTACAGCCTCCATTGCCACAAATCTTACCTCTGGTTCCATCGCCATACTCAAAATTGGCAACAATGCCATTAAAATCATATTGAAATAACTTTTATGGAAAACTACCTTATCAGCGAAGCCATCGGTGATGTTGCGGGTAGTGCATACGAAGGACGCACACACCGCACTAAGGACTACAATAAAGTGAAGATGTTCAGTTCAAGGGCACACTTCACAGACGACACCGTACTTACATTTGCCTGTGCAGAGGCCTTCATCGACAATCTCGACATGAGCATGAACCTGTGGAAATGCGCCAACGAGCACCGCCATGCAGGTTTCGGAAGCAGATTCAAACTATGGATGGCTAACCACTATCCCAAACCATACCGCAGTCGCGGCAACGGCTCTGCCATGCGCTGTTCATCGGCGGGGTGGCTGGCACAGACTGAGGAAGAATGCATACAGATGGCAACAGCCACCGCTGCGCCCACGCACAACCACCCGGAAGGCATCAAGGGAGCAGTGGCAACAGCACTTGCCATCTTTCACCTCAAGAACGGCAAGGACAAGGATTTCGTGCGCGAACACCTGCTGAACGAATACTACCCTGACTGGGCATCACTGAAATATGCCGACTTCCACGACGACTACTCGTTCAACTCCACATGCGAAGGCAGCGTCGGCCCTGCAATGATATGCTTCCTTGAATCCAAGGACTATTTGGACTGCATAAAACTTGCCATCTCTCTCGGCGGTGATTCCGACACCCTTGCCGCCATATCCGGTCCAATGGCATACGCATACTACAAGAAGATGCCCGATGCTCTCGTCTCTCAGGTAATGAAGAAACTACCTGACTGGATGGTCAATGTCAGCGAGCGCTTCGACAAGATAGTAAACTCAGGGAAAAGACTGCAGCCACTACCAAGTTGATACCAACGCTTGGTACTAGTTGTACCAACACCAGGTACAGACGATACCAACATCAGGTACATGCCGTACCAACACATGGTACAATATGTACCGACACCATGTATAATTAGTGACAGGAAAAAGTAAAGGGGAGCCATAAAAGCTCCCCTTTTACTCAAATAATCATGTCAGAACTCAATGCGGTAAGCAATGTTCGGGAATGTCAGACTGGTGAAGTGGCTCTTCAGCTCATGCGTGCGCATATCGTAAGTCTGGCCGTTATAGGTGCGCATATTGAGGAAGTCCACTATAATCTGGTGTGAGGTATGCTGCTTGTTGATGATATACTTTGCAGAGAAGGCATAGCCCACGCTCATGTTCTGATGAGCGGAGAAAGGATTCTCCACATCCTCAGGAATAGACTTGTCGGGACGCATCATGATGTCTTCGTATGTAACGCCCTCCGGCACTGGAGTATAGCGGTCGCCGCCCATCAGGGTAAGACGGCCGTTGATGCCGAGCACATTCTTCTTACTCTTGCCTACCATCCACTCCTTGCCGCCGAGAATGTTGGCAACAAAGCCGCGGTCGAAGCGGCTGCTGTGCCAGTCACCCTGTGCATCGCGATACTCCGACTTGAAGAGTGTTGCACTCAACATACCATAGTATCCGTCTTTCAGATAACGCTCCAGCGTGAAATCGATACCGTAGTTGCGGCCTGCACCGTCGTTTACCAACACACGATCTTGGAAGAACGAGCGATCGTTGATGACAGAGTAGGTGGTGCCCTGCTCTACCGGCACGTCGAAGAGCCACTGCCAGTAAGGCTCAATCTTCAGCATGGCATTCTCGCCCAGTCGCTGTGCAAAGGAAGCAGAGATATGATGCGAGCGTGTCAGTCCGAGGTTCTTGTTAGGGTTCGTACCCTCCAGTAACACGAAGTATGTGTCAGTGTTTTCCTTGCGGCTGTTGAGCGCGTAGGCTATAGACAGCGTGCTCGACGGCGATATCTTGTACTGCATGCTGAAGCGCGGCTCAATGATAAACTGGTCGTTAAGATTGAACCACATGGCGTTCAAGCCTGCCACCATTGAGAGACGGCGGCTCAAAGCCAGTTTGTGGCTGGTGTAGAGACGTGTCAGTCCGGTGTTGCCCTCCGACTCATACACACGGTAGAGCGGTTCGCGCGATACCTTTACATAGTCGAGCCACGCATTGAAGGCGATGTGCTGGTGCTCAAAACCATTCTGCATGGTGTAGCGTGAAGAGAACTTCTGCTGGTGCTGCGTGCTGATGATGACATTCCATGACGTGTTGCGTCCTCTCATTTCAGGATAAGTAGTCATCTCAGTGTCATATTCATCCACAAACAGTTTTGTGTAATTACCTGTATAGGCCACGCTTGAGCGCAGCGTGCCACCCGTATTGAAACGATATGTGTGGCTCAAGCCCACGGCCATGTTCTTCTGGCGCGACCATGAGGAGTTGCAGTCCCACAGAGTCTCCCAGTCCGACACGTCGGGCACCTCGTTCTCAAACCTGTCTATCAATCCCGTAAACCACACGGCGAAAGTGCCCGCCTTTGTCGTCGGCACGTTTACCTTGAAACTCAAATCCTGATAGTCGAGAGTCTCGCGATCCATGTTTATGGCCTTTATCTTTTTCGCTATTTCAAGGAAACTGTAACGGTAGTTCACAAGGTAAGACGCGCGCGGCCTTCCCTCCTTCGCCTTGCCGATAGGACCCTCCGATGCGAAGTCTATGCCAAGGGTACCCACCTGGAAGGCATGCTCATACTTGTTGTTGTTGCCCACACGCATATTCACATTGAACACGCCACTCAGCGCATTGCCGAACTCTGCCGGCATGGCACCCATCATAAAGTCGCTGTTGGCAAGCACCGTACCGTTGAGCGAAGTGAAGATGCCGCCGCCTGCCTCGGTGATGTCAGCGAAATGGTTAGGGTTATACACCTCCACACCCTCTATGCGCCACTGCAGCATGCGTGGCGAGTTTCCGTGAATACTGATGCCATTGGTGGCGCCACCGGCTATGATGCCGGCAAACACCGATGCAGTACGGGCAGGGTCAGACATACCACCGGCATAGCGGTTGGCCTCCTCCACACTGAACATTCGTGCGCCCACCTGTGCCATCTCGTTAAGCGGTGTCTGCTTGTTGACATGAGGCTTCACAACCACCTCACCAAGTTCGGCTACGTTCTCACGCATACTCAGGTTAAGCACCAGTTCCTTACTGGCAGAGACCATCAACTCCTTGACAAGCACCGGTTCATAACCCACGTAGGTAGCCCTTACGGCATGGCGACCCACGGGTACGTTTTCAATCACAAAGTTACCATTAACGTCAGACACGGTGGTTATCGTCGTACCGTTTTCCACCTGTATGCTTACGCCAGCTATCGGTTCACCCGATGCCACGTCGCTCACCTGACCGCGAATGGTCTGCGTGGCCTGTGCCCCGGCCACCGAGGGTAAAAGCAGCATCACCGACGTGACAACTGCAAAGAACAATCTTTTCATCCTGTACATTTGTTATTGAATATTTTTCAAACGACTTTTGTTTTCTCACGTTTCTGTAAGCGTTTGCAAAATTACACCTTCCAGCCCATATAGGCAAGTTTCTGGGATATTTTGCAATGTTTTGTGACGAATGGCATAACACCAATCATATCTTTTCGGTGTGCAAAATTACGGAAAAGCTACTGCAATCCGGTTGCAAAAAGCAATGTAATCCGAGTGTTTTTACAGCGTAATATGTAATCAATATTTTGCAGCAAGACATTTACGAGCAAACAGAAAAAGAAGATAATTATTTGTAGTTTCACAGAAAGTTAGTACCTTTGCATTCCGAAAAGATGATTACTTCAATTTCTCAAATCATTAAACAATGAGAGCAGTGATACAACGCGTGAGCCATGCTTCTGTAACTATCGATGGCTCTGTAAAATCAAAAATTGAACATGGATTACTTGTGTTGTTGGGGTGCGAAAACGCCGACACGCAGGAGGACATCGACTGGCTGAGCAAGAAGATTGCCAACCTCAGAATATTCAACGATGACGAGGGTGTGATGAACCGCAGCCTGCTTGACGTGGGCGGTGAGGCATTGGTAGTGTCGCAGTTCACCCTGTGGGCAAGTTACAAGAAAGGCAACCGTCCCAGTTACCTGCGTGCCGGCAGCCATGAGATAACTGTGCCGCTCTACGAACATTTCTGCAAGGCAATGTCGGAACAACTTGGCAAACCCGTGCAGACGGGTGAATTCGGTGCCGACATGAAGGTGGAACTACTCAACGACGGTCCCGTCACCATCTGCATGGACACGAAAAACAAGGAGTAAGGTTTTAATTCAAAATGCGTTAATCTTCTATAATAGTTTCGATAAACCAATCTTTTTTCGTAACTTTGCACTTGGAAAGATTGAAGGATGGAAAAATTGAAAAATTAAAGTTGCCATGCGGTAAAAACTTCAATTCTTCAACTCTTCAATTCTTTAATTCTTCACCCATCAACCAAACAACTAAGATATGAACAGAATAAAGGAAATATTCGGAATAGAACAGCCGGTGATTGCCGGCGGTATGGCATGGTGCAGCGGCTGGCGACTGGCGGCTGCGGTAAGTAACGCTGGCGGACTGGGACTTATTGGTGCCGGCACAATGAGCGTTGACCTGCTGCGTGAGCATATACAGAAGGTGAAGGCCGCAACCACGAAGCCGTGGGGCATCAACCTGCCGCTGATGTATCCGCAGATAGACTCGCTCATCGACATGATAATCGAGGAGGGCTGCAAGATTGTGTTCACATCTGCAGGCAGTCCGAAGAAATACACACAGCGTTTCCATGATGCCGGCATGATTGTTGCCCACGTGGTGTCATCGTCAAAGTTCGCCAAGAAATGCGAGGAGGCCGGTGTTGACGTTGTCGTTGCCGAAGGCTTTGAGGCCGGCGGTCACAATGGCAAGGAGGAAACCACCACCATGTGTCTCATACCACAGGTGCGCAAGGCCACCACACTGCCGCTCATTGCCGCAGGCGGCATAGCAAGCGGTCAGGCTTGCCTGGCTGCACAGGTACTGGGAGCGGAAGGCGTACAGATAGGCACGCTCTTCGCCTTGGCAGAGGAGAGCAGCGCAAGCGATGCCTTCAAACAGGCATGCACCAACCTTGAAGAGGGTGACACCATGTTGTGCCTGAAGAAACTCGCTCCGTCGCGACTGGTGAAGAATGGACTCTACAACCGTATTGCCGAGGCTGAAGCAAAGGGTGCCGACGTACCTGAGTTGCTTGACATCCTCGGTGAGAAGGCTACGCGCCGCGGCATCTTCGACGGTGACACAGAGAACGGAGAGATGGAGATTGGCCAGATAGCCTCTGCCATCAAACAGGTAGAGCCTGTCAGCGTGATAATGCAGCGTCTCGTCAAGGAGTACAACGAGGCGGTGAAAGGCATAATGGATTAGGAGATAAGAAGATAAGGAGTTAAGGAGTTAAGACAAATGTAATAGCCTGTGAACAGCAAACGTAATGTCTTAACTACTGACTACTTAACTACTGATTACTTAATGATAAATCATGAATGGCGAATTAAATAAGTCAACCCTCCGCAGCGAGGGACTTGTAAAGATATACGGCAAGCGCACGGTGGTAAACGATGTGTCGTTCAACGTGAGCCAAGGCGAGATTGTAGGTCTGCTCGGTCCTAACGGTGCCGGCAAGACTACATCGTTCTACATGACCACCGGACTCGTCGTGCCAAATGCCGGGCACGTCTATATCAACGACACGGAGATAACGTCGATGGCTGTGTATGAGCACGCACGCAACGGTGTGGGATACCTGCCGCAGGAGGCCAGCGTATTCCGCAAGATGACCGTGGAGGACAATATCCTCTCCGTCCTGCAGATGACGGGCAAGCCGAAGGAATATCAGATGGAGAAGTTGGAAAGCCTCATCAAGGAGTTCTCACTGCAGAAGGTGCGCAAGAACTACGGTGACCGCCTTTCCGGTGGTGAGCGCCGCCGCACAGAGATAGCACGATGCCTTGCCATCGAACCGAAATTCATCATGCTCGACGAACCTTTCGCCGGCGTTGACCCTATCGCCGTGGAGGAGATTCAGCGCGTGGTGTGGCAGTTGAAGCACCGCAACATCGGCATCCTCATCACCGACCACAACGTGCATGAGACACTGAACATCACCGACCGCGCATACCTGCTCTTCGAAGGCCGCATACTGTTTCACGGCACGCCTGACGAACTGGCTGCCAACCAGACAGTGCGCGAGAAATACCTCGGCACCAACTTCGTGCTTCAGAAGAAGAAGTTCGAGATACCGACTACGGAGACTGCAACAAACCAAGACCCTGTTACTGCCACAGACAGTACGGACGACAAGTGATTACTCTGATTATATATAACAAAGGGTTACATAAAAGGGAATGACAGAAACAAATCGTAATATTCACCCTCGCTCGGGAAGAGGCAGTGGTAAGGCCCACGCCCTACCCCTCAACGGAGAACTCGCCAACACATGGACACACCTTGCCGGTGTGGTCTTCGCACTGTCCAGCATCTGGATGGCGTGGCCTGCGGTATATCGCGGATGGGAGTGGGCATTCGGAGTGATATTCTTCATCTCGGGAATGTTCCTCATGTTCCTGTCCAGCACCCTCTATCACTGGGTATGGCCAGGCAAGGTCAAGCAAGTGATGAGGAAACTCGACCATATCAGCATATACGTCATGATAGCCTGCTCCTATACCCCCATCTGCGTGGCAGTGATAGGCGGCTGGCTGGGCTGGCTCGTGTTCGGCCTGCAATGGGCTGCAGTCATCGGTGGAGCGTTCTACAAGATTTTCGCCATGGGCAAGCTGCCCAAACTGTCGCTCGCCATATACCTTGTCATGGGATGGAGCGTGCTGCTCATCATCAAACCCGTATGGGAACGTCTATCACCGTGGGCAATGGCAATGCTCATAGCCGAGGGCGTGTTCTACACAGCCGGTACATATTTCTTCGCCCACGACAACCGCAAGGGCTTCCATGCCATCTGGCACATCTTTGTCTTGCTTGGAGCCATGGCCCACTGGACAACAGTACTACTGATATTGATTGAGAAATAATATAAGGAGGGGATTTACATACCCCACCAAAAAAGTATAGAAACAAAAAACGGGAAATCATAATGATTTCTCGTTTTTTTGTCGGGGTGACCAGACTCGAACTGGCGACCCCTTCGTCCCGAACGAAGTACGCTACCAACTGCGCTACACCCCGAGCAATGAAACAGATATGGAGATATAATATATGACTATAAATATACGCTCCCTTGTTCATTAGCGAGTGCAAAATTACTACTTTTTTTTGGAAAATGCAAGCAAAAAGAAAAAAAGTTGCAAAAAAATTTGGTGGAGTCAAAAAAAAGCAGTACCTTTGCACTCGCAATCAAGGGAAGTGCACTTATCAGGGGTGGTTATAGGGCAGTGTATGGAACTTGGTTCGCACTTGGTGCCATAGCTCAGTTGGTAGAGCAAAGGACTGAAAATCCTTGTGTCACTGGTTCGATTCCCGTTGGCACCACAAGAACAGGAGAAACAAATGTTTCTCCTGTTTTCATTTATTTCATTGAAAAAAAAACTTGCGATGCTTCCGTGATGGAGCATCGCAAGTTTTTTTGCTTGCATATACAACCTCTGTTGTCAGAAGTGTATGTTTATAGATATATTTGTTGTTATTCTTCCTGCTCTTCTATCTTTATTCCCATTGCTTTAATTTGCTGCCATCCGGCACGGTCGGTAAGGCGTATCATGAAATGGTAGTTACCAGTGTCAATGTCGGAGGGGATGTCTATATCGATACTTGCATCGTAGGTAGTTGTTCCAGACGGTATCACAAAGTCCTTGTTGTAAACCCACGGGTTCACAGGCTGTTTCTTTGGTTCCATCTCACATTCCACTGATGATGTGCCGTGTGTATGATGGTCGAAATTGTTGTGTATCTCTATGTTGAAATTGCCAAGTTCCGTGTCGTCAGTGAAGATATAGTTGAATTTGATGCTCTCACCTTTCTTATATACCTGACAATCTATCGGATTAGGCACCCCGATGCTTGTTATCACCGGATATGTCATGTCAGTGCCGCTGCACGCACCGAGTGCGCACAGCGACATTAACATTGCTATAGTCTTATAACTATTCTTAGTCTTCATCGTCTTCTTCTGTTATGCTTTTCTGCACGGTCGTGGTCCTGCCATTGGTATCTGTAACAGTGAATTTCAGTATGTCACCTGCTACTACACCCTTACCTGCAATGTCAACGTGCTTGTGGAAGCCTGCAATGTTAAGTACATTGGTGTATTTGCTGTCAACCACTGGCATTATGACCTTGCTGTTTCCTGCTGCGTCAGTCACCTCAATAGTGATTGATGCCACGCGACCTTGTGCACTGACTTCTGCCTTTACGCATATTTCATCTCCCTCAATGTTTGCTTCACCGAGAGCTATCACAGGTGCAGGCACGACATCATCGTCGTCGCCACAAGAGATGAATGACATAGAGAGAACACACATGAGAGCCATCATAAGGCTCATATACTTAAAGTTTTTCATTTTTATTATTCTTTTGTTTTGTTAATTAATTACTTCGCTGTTTACGAAGCCTGTTTGAAATTTTGTTTAGAAATCCACTCCCAGCATGAAGGAAACATTGCGGCCTGGTTCCGGTACGTCAATGAGTCTGTAGTAGCTGGTATGGTTGTAGTAACGCTTATTAAGCAGATTGTCGGCATGAATGGCAAACTTCAGCTCTGTCTTTCCCATATGCATCCGCTTTCCCAAAGAGGCATTGAGGGTCCAGTAGCCTTCCGTGGGTTTCTCCGGTGGCACGATGTCGTTCTGCGCACCCACGATGTGTGCATTGAGCGAGGCAAAACAACTGCCGTGCCAGTCAAATGAATATTTCACGTCGGCGTCAATGCTCCATGGGGTGGAGAACGGAAGCGTATAATACTTCTTCATGCCTGAAAGCTGGCGTGCAAACAGATACTCACCCCTCAACTGGGTTTTCCAGTGGCAGTCGATGTCATAGTCCACCTGCGCCTCGAAACCGCAACGCAGCACCTTAGCCTGATTATACTCATACAACTGTAATCCTTCCACATAATCGGATGTAGGGTTCAGGTATATGTAGTTAGGGAAATAATTCAGGTAAGGATCAATCTGTATCGTCAGCACATCGTTTGACCAGTTTATACCTGCGTCAATCTGATATGACACCTCAGGGTCAAGCGTTGCGTTGCCGCGTTCGTAACGGAAGATATGGTAGTTCACGCCATCCGCGCCGAGTTCCTTTGGTATAGGCATGCGGAAACTCTTGCCCAAGTTCGCCTTCAGCACCCATCTGCCTACGGAATAGTTAATTCCTGCCGACCATGTAAAACTGTTGAAGTTGCGTGTCATTGTTGCGGAACGCTGCTTATAGACAGAGTCAACGGCCGACACGGGAGTCTTGTACCAATCTTCATAGCCGGATATGTTTGTGTGGGCATAGTCATACCGCACACCTGCGTTTACGATGAGATTGTCGTTTATGGTGTAGCGGTCTGCCACAAACACTCCAAAGCTGGTGCTTCTGAAATCAGGTATGATGAATCCCCATCCGCTGCGTTTGTTGTTCTGATGCTCACAGCCGAATCCCATGCTTAACTCATGACTGTCAGTCAGCTGATAGCGTGACTTCATATTTGCCGTCCATGTACTCTTGTTGAACCTGCGTTCAAGCGATTCGTCAGGTTTCGGCATGTATCCATGCGACACTGGTTCTGACAGTTCCTCACGCACATTGTTCTGGTATGCCATATTGAACTCCAGGTCCAGTATGTCGTTGCGCCATGTGGTGTGACTGAGAACTTTCAGATGGTTCACCCACTGATAAGGCAGACTGATGTCACGGCGTGAACTGTCATAATCTATGTCGGACATGCGCACTTCTAATCCATGTGCGTTGGCAAAGAATCCGCTCTTGGAATAAGAGTCAGATACGCGCATATCTGTATGGAAGTTATATCCGGCATAGCCAAGCATCACGCTCCCGTCGCACTCTGTACCCGCAGTATTGCGCAGTCGCTGATTGTCGAGCCTTATATAATATGAGTAATACTGTATGCTGTCAGTAGGCACCTTGTAGTCAGCATAGTCAACAAGTGTGAAGTTGGCACGGTAGAAGAACCTGCCGTGACGTCCTCCTATCTTTGCAGACATACCCAGTTGCTCATTGTTTGAGCGCCCGAATATCTGTGCTGACCCTTCAAAGGTTTTTGTCGGCACATGGTTTGTATAAAGATTCAGCACACCGCCTATGGCATCACTGCCATAAAGCAATGCCGCAGGACCTTTCAGCACCTCCGCCTTGTCAATGGCAAACTGGTCTATCTCCAATCCGTGGTCGTCGCCCCATTGCTGTCCTTCGTGCTTTATTCCGTCTTCAGTGACAACCATACGGTTAAAGCCCAAGCCACGTATAATTGGTTTCGACTGTCCGCTGCCGATACTCATAGCCCTGATGCCTGGTATGCCTTCAAGGGTCTGCATCAGACTGCCCGCCAGATTGTTCTCCATGAAGTCGCGGCTAACCAAAATGCCCGACTGCGATGAACGCATCTGATAGTCATGTCGTGACTGCCCCTGGACGGTAACGGCATCAAGTGCTACAACAGTATCACCAGCCGCACACATGGTGAACGCAGCCGCCAACATTGTTGTAATCATTATTATATATGTTTGATATTTCGATTAAATGATTTTATTTTTTTGTAAAATATCAAACATACGGAGGTGCCCTGAGGCTTATGAAACCACAGCAGACAAGGCTCAGGATGCTTTGCCGCTGGGCATAGGTTAATATATAAGGGGTATTACTGCAAATCACTGCCACAATGGCGGCAGCGCAAAAAGCCATGTTAAGGAACTGGCAGAGTACGCAGTTATGGACAGTGTCGGTGCCTTGTACGATGTGGCCGCTGCAATTATGATGTATGCACTCAGTACACTCCTCATCCCCCGCCATATTTGTGCGGTGAATGTGAAGTGACGACAACACGAGCATTGGCACAAACACTGCCAACAGAACCCATGCAGAAATATGTCGCTTGCGGTCAATCATCCTTGCAAAAATCCCTTTCTCCCTGTCAACGCATTATTATATGCTGTTAACAATTTGCAAAGTTACACATTTTTCGCGGCACTGACAATTATTTTAAGATAAATTTGTATATATAAAAAAATAACTATAATTTTGCAAACAGCATTTATTAATGGAATTAAACATATTCTCTGCGAGGCACCATAAATTATCTCATAAATTTATTTAATTTATGGAGGACTCTGCGAAGCGCCTGAACACCTACGGAGCGCAAGAATTAATGATCATTCGTGACAATTTATGGTACGCCGTAGGCAAGAATAAATTCCCGTGAATTATGTAAGCTATAAACATACCTGAAAACAAAATGAAAGAAATCAAATCTCCGATAGTCATTGGCATAGCACTGGCCGTCATGGCAATGACAGGTTGTGACAACAAACAACAGAAAGACAGCGCACAGAATGTTGCGGCAGACTCCACGCAGGTAGAGAATACCGACGAGGCAAGCGACAAGTTCACGACAAAGAAAATCACCAAGAGCGTAAAGAATGCGACTGGCGACTACGAACTCATCATGGACTTTCCCGAAGGCGGCAATGACATTCTCGTGAATGCCATCCGCGAATACATCAGCGAATCGCTCGGAAGCACCTATGGAGGCGGCGAGGAGGAATCAAAGCAGGGTTCCTACAGCGGTGAACTGGCAGACGGTGAAAAGATGGCCGACTACTATTTCAGCCTAAAGAAGAAAGAGTTCGCCGACATGAACAAAGAGATGAAGGACGACGGCAGGCCTGACGTTCCGAAACTGGAGTCGAGCACGAAAATCACACGCGACTATGAGGACGCCAACGTCATCACCTATATGTTCAACAGCTACGAATATGCTGGCGGTGCCCACGGCGGCTCCGTATCCTCCGGCATGACTTTCCGCAAGAGCGACGGACGGCGCATCGGGTGGGAGCTGTTCACCACGGTAAAGATGCAAAGCATCCTGCGCAACGGACTGAAAGAGTATTTCGAAGTGAAGACCGACGAGGAACTGGAACAGAGCCTCACTCTCAACGGCTTCTTTTACATACCACAGCCAAACACTCCGCCGCTGTTCACAAAAGAAGGCATCCTGGTCATTTATCAGCAGTACGAGATTGCAGCATACGCAGCAGGTATGCCGTCATTCATCATTCCATACAACAAAGCCAAAGAAATGCTCAACAATACCGGTAAGAAATTACTGCCATAATCAACTGAAGCGACATCCTCTTTCAATAAGATCTGTCCCTTAATTATTGATATCCTCAAATGAACATCCAGATTGTAAAGACATTATGTACTGAAAGCATAAAAACGAACCAGCCCCACAGTCTTTTATGTTGTGGGGCTGGTTCTATTTCGCATGTCAGATATTCAAATGGGTTGTCCGTCAGTATCCCAAATAACCTGATGGTGTTGACACTTTACCATCCTTATATTTAAAATGCCAACATAGTGGTTCGTATTACACCATTTTGGAACTGTTTCTATGTACTATATATCGGAAAAACAAATCAAACTATGCAGACAAATTATAATCTAAACTGGTCTTTAATTTTTAACACGAATAACCATTAATTTACCACGAATTTTAACGCACGATTTGTGAACAAATCAGCACAAAGAAAAAGTGCGAAAGAGATGTTAAAACAATTAACAATTCATAATGCATAATTCATAATTGTGCTCAATAGAACAAAAAGTGTGCACTATACGCAATAATTGTGCATTGTGCATTATGAATTGTGCATTAATCTACGCGCTTTTGTATGGTAAAATGAATGCCTTTACATGGTAAAAGCTATCATATTACAATGTAATAGCTATGCTTTTACAACAGGAGAGGAACGGCACGGAAACGAAATTTGGCGTAAGATACTATCTGATAATACCTTACGCTAAATTCAAATGCTTGCGATATTTGAGAGCGAAACAGACTTTCGTGATTTCTATCGCAAGGAAATGGCAGTTGGTGACGAAAAATCATGCGTCATTTGTTCACAAATGAATCCTGTTTCTTAACAGTTCAATGAACGTCTTGTGAATTACTTTAACAATGATATTATTTGCATTAATGAAATTCGTTAATGTCTTACCGCAAGCCTATTAATGACATTAATGGTCTATATTAACGGCATTAACGATGAAAAATGTTTATTTCATCAAGTTCTCTTAATTAATATATAAATAATGTTAAGGAATTTGCGTGTTTTGTTTATAATATGTAAATTTGCGTGTTTTTTGACATTTTATCAGAATTATGAAACATTTATACTATAATTTTATCCTCGTCACGCTCATGAGCATGGCAGGACTGGAGGCATTTGCCCATGACTTTGAAGTTACAAACAACGGAGCAACCCTCTATTATAACTACAATGACGGCAGTACTGGCTCGTCAGTAAGCGTGACATTCCATGGTAGTGGTACCACCCACGTTTACAATATCATGCATTATTCTGGTACGATAGTCATTCCTTCAGAGGTTACATACAATGGCAAGACCTATAACGTAACGAAAATCGGCAAGCATGCATTCTCTAACGGCCAACACATAACATCAATAACCATTCCCGATGGTGTTACGAGCATTGATGAGGAAGCATTCGAAGCTTGCACCAGTTTGACATCAATAACCATCCCCGACGGTGTAACGATAATTGGAAGTGAAGCGTTCATGAACTGCAGTAAATTAAAAACAATAACCATCCCTAACAGTGTGACGAGCATTGGATATCAAGCATTCTATTTCTGCGAAAGCGTGACAAAAATCAAATGCATGGCGGTCACACCTCCAAGATGCGATATACGGACTTTTGGCAGCATCGACTATACAACTTGCAGGCTACAGGTGCCAAAGGAAAGCATAGAGGCTTATAGAAATGCGGAATACTGGAAGAAATTCACCATTGTTGAAGATTTATCCGCAGACAAGGGCGACATAAACGGCGACGCCACAATAAGCATGGCCGACGCAAACTTAGTTGTAAACTACTACCTCGCCACCAATAAGCCAAGTGATTTCAACATTGATGCCGCAGACATAAACGGCGATGGGATAATCACCATGGCAGATGCCAATTTAATAGTAAACATGTTCCTGAACGAAGGGAAATAAGCCTTACATGTCTTCTATCTCCCTTTATCTCCTTCTATCTTCTTCTAGAAAGTAGAGTTAATATATAAATAATGTTAAGGAATTTGCGTAATTCATTCATAATGTGTAAATTTGCATGATTTATGTATAAAAGTGGGCGCAGTAAAAGTGCTGCGTCTGATGATGAACAGTTAAAACAATAAGATTTTTTAAATGAACGTAATTACGAAAACCGTCTCATTACCTGATGGACGCACCATCACCATTGAGACTGGAAAGTTGGCGAAGCAGGCCGACGGTTCATGTACCCTGAAGATGGGTAACACCGTGCTGCTCGCCACTGTTTGTGCCGCAAAAGACGCAGTGCCAGGCACAGACTTTATGCCACTGCAGGTAGAATATCGCGAGCAGTACGCTGCCGCAGGCCGTTTCCCCGGTGGCTTCACAAAGCGCGAAGGCAAGGCTAATGATGATGAGATTCTCACATGCCGTCTGGTTGACCGCGCCCTGCGCCCACTCTTCCCAAGTGACTATCACGCCGAAGTCTATGTTAATGTGATACTCTTCAGTGCCGATGGCGTTGACCAGCCAGATGCCCTAGCAGGCTTCGCTGCGTCATGCGCATTGGCATGTTCTGACATTCCATTCGAATGCCCAATCTCAGAGGTGCGTGTAGCACGCATCAACGGCGAGTATGTCATCAACCCAACCAAGGAGCAGATGGCCGACGCTGACATGGACCTCATGGTGGGTGCCACAAAGGACAACATCATGATGGTTGAGGGTGAGATGAAGGAAGTGCAGGAGGTTGACCTGCTCAACGCCCTGAAGGCTGCCCACGAGGCTATCAAGCCTATGTGTGTGCTCCAGGAAGAGTTGATGAAGGAACTTGGCACCGACGTGAAGCGTGAATACTGCCATGAGGTGAACGACGACGAACTGAAGGAGCAGATTAAGACAGAGTGCTACCAGAAGGCTTACGATGTAGTGAAGCAGGCTCTTGAGAAGCATGCTCGTGCAGAGGCTTTCGAGGCTATCATAACAGAGTTCAAGGAGAAGTATGCAGCTGCTCACACCGACCTAACCGAGGACGAGCTGGAGGAGAAATACGCTCTCTGCGACAAATATTACCACGACGTAGAGCGTGACGCAATGCGTCGCTGCATCCTCGACGAGGGCATACGTCTTGACGGTCGTAAGACAACAGACATCCGCCCGATATGGTGCGAGGTTTCACCACTGCCAATGCCTCACGGCTCATCAATCTTCACACGTGGCGAAACACAGTCGCTCACCACATGTACGCTCGGCACCAAGCTCGACGAGAAACTCGTTGACGACGTATTGGAGCGTTCATACCAGAAGTTCCTGTTGCACTATAACTTCCCACCATTCTGTACGGGTGAGGCTAAGGCACAGCGTGGCGTAGGCCGCCGCGAGATTGGCCACGGTCACCTGGCATGGCGCGGACTGAAGGGTCAGATACCTTCTGACTTCCCTTACACAGTGCGCATCGTATCACAGATACTTGAGTCTAACGGTTCTTCTTCAATGGCAACCGTATGTGCCGGCACACTGGCACTGATGGACGCAGGTGTTCCTATGAAGAAGCCTGTATCAGGCATTGCAATGGGCCTTATCAAGAACCCAGGCGAAGAGAAGTATGCAGTGCTCTCTGACATCCTCGGCGATGAGGACCACCTTGGCGACATGGACTTCAAGACCACAGGTACTAAGGACGGTCTGACCGCTACACAGATGGATATAAAGTGCGACGGTCTGTCATACGAGATTCTGGAGAAGGCACTCATGCAGGCTAAGGCCGGCCGTGAGCACATCCTCGGATGTATCACCGACACTATTGCTGAGCCACGCGCAGACTTCAAGCCACAGGTACCACGCATCGTACAGATAGAGATACCTAAGGAGTTCATCGGCGCTGTCATCGGTCCTGGCGGCAAGATCATCCAGCAGATACAGGAAGACACCAATACCACCATCACCATCGACGAAGAGGATGGAGTGGGCAAGGTACAGGTATCAGCTCCAGACAAGGATTCCATTGATGCTGCACTTGCAAAGATCAAGGCCATCGTTGCCGTGCCTGAAATCGGTGAGGTATATGACGGTGTTGTTCGCTCTATAATGCCTTATGGTTGCTTCGTAGAGATACTGCCGGGCAAGGACGGACTGCTCCACATCTCAGAGATTGACTGGAAGCGTCTTGAGACCGTTGAAGAGGCAGGCATCAAGGAAGGCGACACCATCAAGGTTAAGCTCCTTGAGATTGACGAGAAGACTGGCAAGTACAAACTCTCTCGCAAGGTTCTCCTTGAGAAGCCAGAAGGCTATGAGGAGCGTGAGCGTCGTCCACGTCGTCCACGCCCAGAGCGTCCAGAGCGTGGCGAGCGTCGTCCACGTCGCGAGCACAACGACCACAATGACAATAACGCAGAATAAACCATTGTAAAGTTACCGGGTAAGCCATTACCCATTCATAATAAAAAAGTCTCCCGAAACAGCATTTGTTTCGGGAGACTTTTTTATGTATATAATCCTCTATCAAATTAATAATCCTCTGTTTCCTCATCAGCGTTCCAGAAGTCGTCAGACCAGCTGGTTTCCTTTGCATAGCTGGGCTTATCGCTCACCTCATCGTGGCTCTCGGGACTGCCGGCAAGGAGACTGCACAGTGACTGAACGTCCACGATCTGTAACGTTGGTGCCTCATATTGTATTTTCATCATTCTGTTTCTTTTAATTCGTTTTCCTTAATCTAATCCAGGAAACCTAGGAAAAGGAAGTGTCCTTTTCCCAGATTTTCCAGATAAAGAGTTAACTTTAGCGTATTGATATCTTTTTACCTTTATATATATACATTCCAGGTGTATTCGGCTTGACAGGGAGTTTGCGACCAGCCATATCATACCATACATCATCATCTGCATCTATCTGCATAGGCTGTACAGTTTCAATGCCGGTAGTTTCCTCGTCGTCAGACAGAGACAGGTAGAATGAAGCCTTGGCACCCATTTCACCTGCAGGGATGGCGAGGTAAGCCTTGTGGGCAGGGTTTGTGAAGGCTGCACCGTTGGCAGCTCCCCAGTACCATCCGAAGTTATCACCGCTGTTGCTGTATGTCAGCTTGTAGAACAGGGCACCGTTCTCCGTAGTTGCAGCCTCATCACTGCCATGCAGAAGGTTGTCACCGCTGTAAGCTGTGGCTGTAACACCCACCAGCGTGATGGTCTTGATCTGGGCCTTTGTGCTTGCAGTTGTCTTCAGCATCACTGCTGTTCCGGCAGGTACGATGTTGTCATCGGTGTCACCGTCAGCAATAGTCTGATATACGAGCTTGTTTGCTGCGTTAGCTTTTGCCGTCACTACACGAGCCTTGACACCGGCAGGAAGCTTGATGTCACTCTGGCTGTTGTAGTATGTTGCATAGCCCTCTGGAGCGAAGGTGATGTCCTCTTTCTGCACATCATACCAGAACGTAGTCTTAGGCAGGAAGCTTCGTGCCGAAGCAGGTACTGATGCAAGACTTGACTTATTGTTGCCTTGAATACATGCTCCAGTTACGCTTTCACCATAGAAAGAAGCACTAGAATAAGTGTTGTCCTTTGTAATCTTATATATACCTATGAGCAGGTTTCCTCCACGATAGGTGTATATATTGTCAAACTTTACGGTCATGGTGTCCTGCGTACCATCAAGTGAACCTGTGTAAACTACCGTTGTATCGCTTTCATCGTATTTACTAATGGTAGTTCCCTCCACTTCCTTCATGAATACTTGGAAGGTGCCAGGCCAGCTTTTTGTTGCTTTCGACGAAAGATAGAAACTCAGCTCCTTAATTAATCCACCTTTCATCTGGGCAAGTTCGGTGGCTGGCATTATGAACTCACACTTCTCGTAGTTATCTGTGTTCCATCCATCTATTGGGACAGTATTATTAGTTGCCGTTCCGTCATGTACAGTCAGGCCGTATATGTCAAGAATCCTGAAGTTGAGAGTCTTCTCACCGGTGTAGTTGCCTTTGGCAGTGACAGTCACGGCATATTCGCCCGGCAATATGCAGTCACCTTCGTACGACAGATCGAAGTCTGTGCCATTTATCAGTTCAACATTGTTGAGTCCAGAGCATTTAACTACAGGGACCGGATTGACGGCAGAAGAAGTCTGTGGGTACGCATCCTTTATATCAATGGACAGAACTCCATCCGTATTGATGTCAAATGGAAGAATGTTATACGTAGCCTTCAATGTATCCGTATAGTGTCCGAGACCTGTCACGATTACAGTTTTCTCGCCCGCGTTTGTAACATCGTCGCTCCAAGTAACGCTATAGTTCTTATCCTTCGTAAGAGTTTCACCGTTGTATTTAACGACAGGCAACGGCTTCTGCTCCTGATTATTGAACATCAATTCGGTTGTTATGGAAATAGTTCCCTTACCGTCTTTAAGATTATACTGTGTATCACTGTATGTTCCCGTGATTTCCACGTCCTCAGTGAATCCCGTCAGAGTATGTTCGCCAGACATTGTAAAGGCATTACTTATCTCACCACTGCTGACAACATAGTTGTCGAAGAAGTTATTCTCTGGCAAATCAAAACTCAGAGTCACCACTGTGCCATTTGCGTAAAGATTCTCGTTGTTCCAAATATAAGTAGGCTCAGATGGCAATGTCACATGCACTCCTGTACCACCGGAAATCTTCACAACCACCTCTGCACCAGCTTTGTCAGTACCTGTTGTCTGCTTAGATTCGCCTATACCACCTGTGGTAGCGGCGGTGTGATAGCAGTTTTTGACACTAGTGCAATGGCCTGCGATGGAACCTACGTATGAAGTGCCTTCAACTACACCTGCATTGAAACAGTTTTTCATATCAAACACACAATAACCAGTAATGCCACCATGATTGCTACCAGAACCCGTTATGCTTGCGGTATTGACACATCCTTCAACATTACCCCATAAATAACCAGCAATGCCACCATGTTCTGAGCATTCCTTTCCTTCACCTCCTTTGATGATACCACTGACTTGACAGTACTTAATATCACCGTCACCATATCCTACAACACCTGCAGTAGCATAATTGCCTGTAATGTCACAGTCCTCTATGACAATGTTATTTAAATAAGCATAATTTGTTCTTCCGAACAAACCAATATAACTATCATCAGGTTTATTGATGTAAAGGCCTTTTATCTTTTTATTGTTACCATCATAGGTGCCTTCAAACTTGTGATCGTTGGTACCTATAGGTGTATGCTCCTCGGTAAGAGTTATTTCTCTTTCTTGTCTGTAGTAACCATTATTGCGTGCACCGTTGTTGACTATGGCTGCCAATGCCTGTATGTCAGCTTCTGTGTATATCAGGTAAGGGTTATTGGCACTGTTTTCTGCCTCTGGGTTCAGAAGTGGGAAGTCCTTAATGTCGAATGTGACAGTATTCGTTCCCTTGTAGGCATTGATACCATTCAGCACTGCAGTACCCTCGCCAATGGCGTAATTGTTTATATACTCAATGGTGAAGTCTATGCCATATACGAGTGATGTGCCACCAACAGTTACGGCTGGCACTGGTTCTATGGCATCGCCGCCCTTCCAACGCTGTTCAGGTATTTCGGTTACTTCCGCATTGCTGATGTCTATGCCGTTATTGTTTGCAAACATAGCGCTGATGGTAACATCATTGTCAGCAATGGCAAGTGTATGTACACCGTTTTTAGTGAACATGTTTGTCAAAGAGCCTCCATCGCATACATACCGTACGAAGCTTTTGTCCTGTGCACTTGCGTTTAATGTCAGTGTCCATTCACCATTTGCATAATATTTCTTGCCTGTCAACATGCTTGTGAAAGAACAACCTTCTATGCTGATGCTGCTGACACTATTATCCTTGCTTATGGTAAATGCCTTCTCCGCCTTGCCTGCGTAGTCTCCATTAGGGAAAGCCGACAGTTCACCTACAGTGTAGCAGTTTGAGCATGACTCACGATTGTTAGTTGAACCCGAAACACCACCAGCACCATTATTCTTTCCTATTATTACTCCCGTATTCTGACAATTGCTGACATGGTTATTGTCGTTTCTAATATATCCAACGATGCCACCTATTTCATAACCTTCCAGAGAAGTGATATTCATTGCATTTTCACATAATGTGATATTAGCATTTTTATATGCACATCCTGCAATACCTCCGCATTCATAAGAACCACCGACAAGGGTCATTGAGCCTTTAGCTGTGCAGCCCGTAATGATGCTTTTACCATTACCTTCAAGATTGCCGACTATACCTCCTATGTCACGTGCTTTTGTAGTTGAGGTGATATTACCATTGACATGACAATTCTTAATCACTATGGAATCAGAAGGTTCTGTTTTTCCTGCAATAGCACCTATATAATATGCATATTGCGTTATATTGATTGTAAAGTCTTCCAATGTCAGGTCCTTAATGACAGCATTGCCTTCTACGTCGCCGAAGAAACCTCTGTAATAGTCATTACAGGTGAGGGTCATCTTGCTGACTTTCTTGCTGTTGCCATCGAATGTACCTTTGAAACCATAATGTATATCGCCAATAGACTTATGTTCCCTGGTTCTCGTGATATCGTTGGCAAGCTTGAAGGTCATTCCTGCAGTATTTTTTCCTGAATTCACAAATGTAGCCAGAGCGTCCAAGTCATCCTCCGTCTTGATGAGATATACGAGATTATCACCTGATCCCTCTGTAGCATAGATATAATTGTTGAGAGAAACTCCATTGAGAATAGCGAAGGTACACGTCTGCTTTCCGGCATAGTCTGGTGATTTACCTGTTACCGTCAGGGTATATGTGTCTATGTCCTTCAGTTCGCTGAGTGCTACAACCTGATTATTGCTTTTTCTTACAGTCAGCGTATAGTCAGTATCAAGTTTCAGTTCGGAAGAATATCCATAGTAACGCACTTTTGGTGACACTGTCACCACTCCACCATTGTTGTATAGATATCTGTCATTCATGTTGGTGACTTCAAACAGGATATAATATGTCTTGTTATCAGCACACTGCACGGTCTTATATACAAGATTATCCGGTTTTGTGGCAGAAACTTTGTATCCTTTTGTTTCACCGAGAGCTGTAGTATAGTAACAGTTTTTATAAGTACAATAGCTACGGCTGAACGTATTGCTTCCGGTACTGCCCATTGTCACGCTTACCGGTGCAAACACACAGTCGGTCAGTTTACCATAGTTCTTGCTAAACCATCCTATGAAACCACCAGAACAGGTTGCTGATTCACCGAGCATACTACCCTTGAACAAACAGTTACTAATATTGATGATACCACTTTCCACATTAGCTATAAATCCGCCGTTTGAGGCATCGCCACTGTATGTGCTTTTGAGGGTGCTGAGTACAATACAGCTGTCAATGGTGCTATTTCCCTTTGCATAAGCTATGAGACCTGCAATCTGCCTGCCGGAGCTGCTGATGGTACCAGCCACTTTAAGGTTCTTGATAGTAGCCTGGTCTGTATAGAGGAAAGGTGCGCAGCCGTCCGCTGTCGTTTCTTTGTTGAATGTCAGTGTCTTTCCACCGCCATTGAATGTACCTGAGAACTGATGTTCCGCAGTACTTGCCATCTTTGACACAGTGATGTTGGCACCCAGTTTCACATGCTTCTGCCAGAAATGGTTCCATGTTTCCTCGTCCTGGATGGCATCACAGAAGAAGTCCCAGCCTTCCTTGGAAGTGATGATGTAAGGCTTGGCTTCAGAGCCGTCAGGAGTGTATGTGCTTGAGAATCCCAGCAATGGAGATTCCTTGTAATTGGTCGTGATAAGGACGTTCTTTGCCGGCATGGCCAGTGTGTAAGGATTGCTGCTGCCGGTGAGTGTGCCGGCTGTGGCCTTGAGTGACACTGCATAGCCGTTGATGACAGATTCGTAGTTGACGGAGAGTTTCATCTGCTCTCCTTCAGTTGCATATAGCGTGCCGTCATATTCCAAGCCCGTGTTGTAGGCTATAATGCCGGCAACACTGTCGTTAGTGGCCGTACCATATCCCTTCACTGTCATGCCTTGAGCAGCAGTGATGCTGTAAGCCTTTTTGCCCTGACTCGTGTAGTTGCTGCCGTCGTTCATCTCCTGCATGTAGTAGCAGTTAGTTATCTTGGTCGCATTATTGCGGGCAAAGGTAGCACAGCCTGCATTGCTGATGGTGATTTGTGACGGCGCAAAGATTGAATTGCTAATGTTCAATGTTTTCTGGCCCCAACCAACGAATCCGCCACATGCCGTGGTGCCATTGCTTGAAAGCAGTTTGCCGTTGAACGAACAGCCGTCAATGTTTATTGACGCATTGCTTTTGTTCTGCTGCACACCAATGAAACCGCCGTGCGTTCCGTCGTTGTTGCTCGTATTCTCCACACTACTGTTAATGGTGACACCGCTGCGACAACCAGTGATATTGACAACACCGTTGCTGCTGCCTAACATGCCAGCTGCATATTTTGCACTTGTCTCTATCGTTACATCCGATGTACAGTTGATGATATTAAGTGTGCCATACTGTGTTCCCACAATACCACTTGCAATGTCCGCCTTAGTCTTTATAGTACCCTTGACGTGCAGGTTCTTAATAGTACATGTATTTTCCGTATTAGGGAATGGAGCAACGTTGCCTTGCTCTGTATCGTAGTTGACTGTCAGTGTGTGGCCGTCACCGTCGAATGTTCCGCAGAAGTCATGATATCTGCCGCCAGCCATCGTAGTAACGCTGATGTCATTAACCAGTTTCACCACTTTGCCGTCGAAACGGTTCCATGTGTCATTGTTTTGCAGACATACATCGAATGTTCTCCATGTCTGCTCGTTCTCAATGATGTAAGGGTTAGATGCCGTACCTGCACCCGACAGGGTCATAGGCATGAGCTTCTTGCCGTTAATGGTAGCATTATCAGAGACGGAGCCACTGTTGATTATGGTGCCGTCGGCATGGAATGTCTTGTTCAGTTTAACCGTGCCGGTATAGTTCTTGGTGTTTTCTATGAAGTCCGTCGGATTAGTCCAACTAAGGTTAATGGTACAGCCGCTGCCGCCGATACCATATTCTCCTTTAGAGCTGCCGCCGTCTTTCGAGTATGCGGAAACATGGCCACCTGAAATGTTGATTGTACCGCCAGTACCACCACTGCCGGTACCTATGGCGTGAGCTCTGCCATAGGCGGTAGCCGTGATGTAACCGCCGGTTATGTTGATGGTGCCTGCACCATGATTGGCTGTGCCACCGATACCTGCACCAGAAGCATAGTTGTTGCCGCCAGCACCACCAACAGCATTAACGGTGCCGCCGGATATGTTGATTGTACCGCCTCCGATAGCCGCTTTCTTTCTTCCGCCATACGCCGTAACCTTACCGCCAGTGATGGTGATATTTGAACTTGAGCCACCGATAGCCATACTGCCCTCCACAACTACATTTCCAGTAGGACTTTCATAGTCGCCGCCATAAACCGTGAGTACGCCGCCATGAATGTTAATGTTGCCACATGAGCCGTTGTGTGTGTAGCCAATGCCCGCATCAGAGGTGCTGACCCTACTTTCGCTTCCATTATGCCAATATGATATAACCTCAAGCTTTCCTGTATTGCCAGACTGACCATAGATTGTCAGGGTGCTGCCCTCAGGAACTCCGATACCAAATGTAGCCCTGAGACTGCAGCCATCCTGAATGATGATCTTGACATCGCCATTAATCGTGATACGCTTACATAGGTAGTTATAGACCACATTCCTGTCCACTGCGTACCAGCCAGTGCTAAGGGTTGTTGCGTTGGCACCCTCATCAGGAAACGACGTACAGTTGTGCGACTGCGGTTTTCCATTTTCGTCAATGTAATCCGTTGCCCACATTCCCATGGATGTGAACATGACAAAAAGCATCACTACCGCTCTTTGCCAAAAGGCGCAGAAGGGGTTCATACCCGGTCTTGCCAGATGAATGGTTAGGTGTTTCATTCCTTTTTTTTTGTAGTATTGTATAATATTTGTTATTAATTTTCCGTTGTCTTTCCTGCATCCTCTGCAGCGTTGGTGGCCGACTCTATGGTGTTGCCGTACTCGGCGAGTGAGTAGAACAGGAAGCAGAAAACTCCGATGCCCATTGCCATGAGTATGGTATAAGGCCATATATCATGCTGGAAACATGCCGTCACTATGATGCTGCCAATGCCGAAGAGCACTATGAGGTGGCAGCCTATCACAAATGAGTTGTGGCGTGCCAGCACCTTGCGCTTTGTCTCTGTCGTCCACCAGCGCGGCGCACCGTCGTCGGCAGGCATCTGCTCGAATGAGCGGCGCACGGAATTGTACGTGCTGTAGAATATGTATGTGATATACACCGCATGGGCGAAGAACACGCCGAAGGACCACCTTATGAAGTGACACTCGCCTTTACACATCACCGTCAGCCAATAACACGTTATGCCGAAGGCGAGAACGAAGAGGTCGCGCACCACAACTTTACGCGTGAGGTAACCCGGACGCATCAGCGAAGTGTGGCTCCACCCAAACAGCACTCCGCCCGAATGGAAATAGGACACGGAGAGTGCCGATGCCACTACGGGATGCGTGAGACGCAACTGGAAATAGGCATGGATGCAGAAGCCTATGCCGAAGATGATATAGTTGAGAGCCATGAACTGGCGTGCACGGTGATACACGTCATAGTTACGGTACCAATAGTTGTTATGCAGCAATACGAAGGCAATCATCACATTGATGCCTCCGGCCAGATAAAGCACTGTCTGATATAACTGCAGTTCCATTTTTTTCGTTGATTTCAAAAATTTGCGTGCAAAGGTATAAAAATATTTTTATACAAGGTGTGTAAAATTCAATAATGGTGTGTAAAATTCCACAATTAGGTGTGTAAAATTCCACAATTAGGTGTGTAAATTCACGAAATTTACACACCTTTTTTGGTTTTTTAATTCATTGAAGAACAATAACATACAAGGGGCGTTGTAAAAGCTATCGTTTTACACTGTAATATGATAGCTTTTACAGTGTAATATGATAGCTTTTACAGTGTAATATGATAGCTTTTGGAACACAAAACAAAACCGCTGAAACATTTTGCAATGTTTCAGCGGTTTCTGCATGAGTGTATAATAAGTGTTCTATGTCATTCCCATTCGTTTACCCAGCCGCCGATTTCCTTGGCGCGAGGTTGTTCGTGACCGCCGTCAACCACTGGGTCGATGCCAGCGTCGCTGTCAACGTCGGTGATGCTGCCAGCCATCAACTGTGCCATGCCACCCAGTTCTAATACCTCTATTGAGGGATATTTGTATTCTTTTTTCATTGTTTACTTTATTTTAAGCCCTACCCCCGCCCTCCCCAATAGGGAGGGAGCCGCTACGGGGGGCCGAATGGTGTCCCCTCCCTACTGGGGAGGGCGCGGGTGGGGCTGTTATTCTACTACTACCGTTTTACCATTGTGGATATACATACCCTTCTTCGACGGTTTGCCGTCCAGTTTGATGCCGTCAATGGTGTACCATGTGTCAGCATTGTCATTCTGCATTATGAATTCTGCATTATGAATTGCTGTTGACTCATCGCCGAAGTCGATGTCGAATCCTACAAAACTCTTGGCGCATAGAGCATCATCATCGCCTATCTTGAAGTAAGCGCGACATGCACCGAGGGCTACAGGAGCCTCGCCATCTGGATAATAGAGATTGTTGCTGCTACCCATGAAGAGCACAGACTTGTCCTTGCCGCTATATACGGTCTTGTCGTATGTGCCGAGGAAGCGCACGCGGTAGTCGCCTGCTTCACCGTTGTCAAAGCCGTCTTCAGTATTATCTACTGTCACGTCAGTGAACATTGGGTCCACGATGTTGCTGCCTCCATTCCACTTGATGATGTATGGCACGCCAGCCTCAAGCGTCGTCACAGCTTCGCTGAATGAGAGGTGGAGTGTATGTCCGGTCTCCTCATCACCAGTAATGCTTGCTGAGTTCAACTTACGAGCGTCAGCTCCGTAGAGCAGACCGTTCTCATCGGTCAGGTCAACATCAAACGGCAGACAGATAGTATTCCACTTACCATCCTTGTAGAGTGTGCGTCCCTTGAGTATGACGTTTGTCACGTTCTTGTCATTCGCATCCACGCGGCTGCTGTTGTTTGTCGAATCATTAGCCAGGGTTAGACAAGGTGTTATCGTAGCCTTCAGGTCAAGACCAGCTAATTCAGTACTGCCGTCACTATGGAAGTAGAGCAGCATCTGGTTGCCAGTAGAAGTCAATGTGCCGATATCCTCACCGTTTGAATTACAATATTTTCCTTTGCCAAGACTCTGGTTGTAAGTATTACCATCGTATACTACCAAATAGTCATAGATGCTGTTTCCTTTTTCAGAAGTAACTGTACCAGTCAAGCTGATTATATTGCCTTCAGGAGCAGTTAACAGCAGGTAGCCATTGAAATAACGACTATATATGCCATTCTTGCCACCGTCATCATAGATCGCTAAAGACTGAACGCCCTTAGGCACATTGACGACCTTGGCATCAGCATAGTTACTGCCTGTATTCTCCATATTTACATACAGTCCACCCTCAGCCGTTGCATTTTTGGTGAACACAGGAGTAACAGTCACGGTGCTGGCAGGCATTGAGAAGGTAGCAGTTGTACCACCCAGCCAGTCTAACAATGCCAATACACGGCCGGTTTCATCCTTAGCTATTACCGATGCTATAATATAGCCTTCTGCAGGCGTAGCGGTCAGCGTTACCTGTTCGTTGTAACTTACCTCGGTCTTGTCGGCCTCAACAATACCTCCTTCTTCAGGATTGTTGACAACGACGTTAAACTTCGTGTCGGCAGGAAGAATGGTAGCTGTCAAGTCAAGGTTGCCGTCGGTAGCACTCGAGTTATAGAAATAAAGCAACATCTGGTTCGGACATAGCAGTGCACCGACATTGGCATTTTGTCTAAAGCTACCATCACCTAAGCGCTTATTGCTATCAGTAGCACTGCCTTCATATACATCCAGATAAGTCCAATAATTTGAAGAAGGAACAGAACCTGTCAGCTTTATCAGCCTACCTTCAGGAGCAGTTATCAGTACATAGCCATCAAAGTTCGTGCTGGAAGAACCATTCTTACCACCGTCGTCATATATCTTGAACGAGGTAACGTTGTCTGGTACATTTACCTTCAGGGCATTAGCGGCTTTAGTTCCTGTCCATTCCATGTTGACATGGAGACCATCCTCTGCCGTCAGGGCGTTGGTAAACGATGGGGTGACGGTCACGTCGCTGGCCGGCATCAAGAAGAATGTAGCGTCAGCGTTATCATACCACGCGCCGCCTGTCACCTTAACAGCATAACCGGCTTCATCTGTTGCAGTACACTTCTCAAGGAAGTAGCCCGTTGCAGTTTCAGGATTCAGCGCAATCTGCGTATTAGGCACAGCCAATGTAGGTGTGACAGTGAGCTTGTTGCTACCTGTTGTCGGGTTGTTCACAGTAACGGTATGCTCTACAGTGGCACTTACCAGCGTGACAGTCAGGTCAAGACCATCGTAACCTCTACTACTGTTATTGAAGTATAGCAGCATCTTGTTGCCAGTACTATACAGCGCGCCTACGTCCTCGCCGTCATTATTGTTGTGACCATACTTCTCTTTACCGATATAGTTGTCCACATTTGCGCTTTCACCGTCATATACAGTCAGGTTATAGCTCGAATAACATTTTACCCTACCGGTGAGCTGAAGTAGGTAGCCTTCTGGAGCAGTGAGCAGCATGTAGTTCTTGCCCTTACCATTTGTCTTGCCGTCCTTGCCACCGTCGTCATATACCTTGAATGAGGTAACGCCTGCTGGAATCGTCACAGTCTTCGGCGTCGTGGCTGTATTGGCTACGCTCGGCATGTTCACATAGAGACCGCCATCTGCAGTCCAGTTGTTGACAAATGCCGAGGTGACGTTGACATCAGCGAAAGGCATGGTGAATGTGGCAGCGGTGTTGCCTGTGTACCAGAGAGCATCTGTTACATCCAGCGCCAGACTGTCTTCATCCATCACGGTGAGTTCGTTAAGCATCCATGTAGCGTTTGTTGGCACAACGTTCAATGTCACCTCAGTACCACCCTTGGCTGTAGCAGGATTGGCTATGATTTTGCCACCCACGCTGTCCTTAACGTTGACTGTATGAACGTCATTAACATCGAGCACCTCAAGCGTCAGGTCAAGACCTTTATATTTATAAGAGTTCGTGCAGAAGTAGAGCAACATGTTGTTACCGCTACTCTTCAGAACACCGATATTCTTGTTGCTGCCACGGTAATAGCCGTCGCCAAGCTGAGTACTGTTTGTAGTGCCATCGTATACTTTCAACGAATTATAGGAATCGTCATACGTATCTATGGTACCTGTCAGCTTCAGCACATGACCCTCGGGGGCTGAAAGCAGCACGTAGGCATTGCAGCCAGAGCTGCTGTTACCGTCTTTGCCACCATCGTCATATATCTTGAAGGCTTTTAATCCCTCAGGAATTGTAACCTGCATAGGTTCTGCCAGTGTGCTGGTCTTCACCATGTTTACGTAGAGACCTGCATCCAGAGTCTTGTCGTCAGTAAACTCAGGTGTAATCGTCACATCAGAGCTTGGCATTATGAAGGTACCAGTGTGTGTTGTGTCGTACCATAAGCCGCCGGTCACACCAATTTCGCTGCCGGTGAGATCCTGCACATGGTAATCCTTCAGCAGGTAGCCGTCCTTCTGCTGAGATGTCACCGTGATTGTGTCATTATATTTAGCCGACTCAGCCGATGCATCAACAAGGCCGCCCAGCTCTGGGTTATTCACAGTGATGTTAAAGTCCTTATTCGGATTGATAACACTAACTGTCAGGTCGATGCCAGAATCTGTAGTACCACCGGTCGTGAAGTATAAAAACACCTTGTTACCTGTAGAAGTCAGCGCAACTTTGGCATTTGAACCGCGGAAATCATCGCCGAGACGTTTGCTATATGTCATTGTGCTATCATCATAAACTGTCAGATGGTAAGAATAACTAGAGTATGTATTAACTGTACCGTTTATCTGAAGGGTTGTACCCTCTGGCGCTTTGAGCAGCAGATAGCCATCGTAGTTAGTCTTGTAGTCGCCGTCCTTGCCACCATCGTCATATACCTTGAGTTTTACAACATTGTCAGGAATATTGAGTACTCTTGGTGAACTTGAAGAGCTGGACTTCGGCATATTAACCGAAGGCATTCGTGTGAACAACGGAGTGACGGTGACTGCTGCGGCAGGCATATTGAAATAGAGTGCGCTGTCTGGTGTGTACCATGCCCAGTCGTTGGTACTGATGCTCACTCCATCAGCGTCTTTTATGTCCAGGCCATCCAAATAATAGCCATCGTCAGCTGTATATGTCACTATAACCTTGTCACCAGGCTTTGCATCCGTAACCGAGGTTTCAATAGTGCCGCCCTTTTCAGGATTAACCACAGTGATGGTGTTGGTATCTTCTGGGTCATAAACCGTCACTGTAAGGTCAAGGCCTTCACGATCTGTTCCAGTGGAAACACGGAAGTACAGGAGCATCAACGAATCGGAACTGCATATTGCGCCGATATTCTCTCCTTCCATTGTACCCAAATATCTCTTTGGACCTATCCACTTTGAAGTCGTGTGGCCATCGTAAACGGTCAAGTAGTCATTATATTCCCCTCCATTTACCTTTACGGTACCAGTCACTTTCAGTCTGCGACCTTGCGGAGCAGTCAGTTTCACATAGCCATAGAAGTTATTGCTGCTGCAGCTGTCCTTGCCGCCGTCGTCATATACCTTAAACTTTGTGACACCCGCTGGGATGACAATGTTCGTAGCATTATACAGTGATGAACTAACCATATTGTAATATGGCATATCAACGAAGTAAGGAGTAACAGTGACATCATTCTCTACCATATTGAATGATGGAGTGTTGCCACCCTTATACCAGCTGAAGTCAGTGTTGTTTAATGTGTTGCCATCTATGTCCTTCACTTCCATGCTCTGCAGGAAATGACCTTCGTCTGGTGTAATTGTCAGCGTAACCTCTTCGTCAAACTTGGCCTTCGTTACAGAAGATGTTACGGTACCGCCAGGGGCTTGTTTTACCGTGATTTTCTTTTCTGCCTCAGGATCAAACGAGCTAACATCCAGATTAAAGCCTACTTCTTCGGATGAACATATGAAATACAGCAACGTCTGATTACCACTGCTAACTCTTTCATCTATATTATTTTTATTCTTGTAAGTTGTCTGTGTAGAAGAAGTGGTGCCACCGTCATATATCTTCAGATAATAGCTGCTGGAAGAATTACCCAAATCCACACTTCCCTTCATCTTCATACGGTTGCCCTCAGGTGCGTTGAGCAACAGATAGCCTTCGTAGTAATAGCTGTTTTTACCATCCTCGCCACCATCGTCATACACTCTGAAGCGTCTGATGTCAGCAGGTATGTTCAGCACCTCTGCATCATCAACGGTTTTGTGTCCTTTCTTCATGTTGATATACGGATAGTCGCTGAATGATGACGTAATGGTAACAGGTGTAGCTGGCATAGTGAATGTCAGGCTGGTGCCCACGTTGCCCCAGTTCCATTCGCCTGTGCTGATTTCATTGCCGTCGATGTCCTTTACCACGAGGCTCTCAAGCGCATAGCCGGTGTTACGGTTAATGGTCAGCGTAACCTTGTCACCATACTTTGCCTTAGTTAAAGACGAGGTGACAGTACCGTTGGTGGTGTTTTCCACCGTGATGCTATTCTGCGTTGATGATTGGAAGAGGCGCACCTTCAGGTCAAGACCATTATAATTGCCCGTTGAATTCTTTATGTGCAACAGCAGTTGGTTGCCTGTTGACTCCAGAAGTTCAACAGCCTGACTATACTCCGTATTCCTGAAGAGTCTGGTCGCATCTGTAGTATTGCCGTCAAAGATTTCAAGACCTTCATTATTATCATAATATATATTCACCGTGCCAAACAATGACAGGCGGTAGCCTGTGGGAGCGGTAAGCAACAGATAGCTTTCGGTGTTATAGCCGCAGATGCCGTCCTTACCACCGTCGTCGTATATCTTCAGAGACTCCACGTTTGCAGGTATGTTGACTGTCAGCGGTGCGTCAGCGGTGCTGTGCTTCAGCATGTTGACGTATAGTCCACCCTCTGCCGTAAAGTCGTTGGTGAAGGTCGGAGTGATAGTCATTGCGCTCGATGTCATCTTGAAGGTGCCGGGCGTGTTGTTGTACCATAGCAAGTGCGAGAGGTCAACCTTGTTGCCGAAGGCATCTGTGGCGTTGAGGTCGCAAAGCTTGTTGCCATTGGCAGGTGTAACGGTCATCGTCACGTCGTTGTCGAAAGCTGCCGACGTAGGGCTTACGCTCACCGAACCGCCGCCTGTCGTGGCTTCGTTGACGGTGATGCCGTAAACCGTGCTGGCATCTACTAACGACACGTTGAGGTCAACACCAGGGTTGGCGTTGTTAGTATTATCCCAGTCAAATGCATAGAACTTTATAAGCATCTCATTTCCTGTTGACGTAAACGTACCGATGTCACCTTCTGGCTTAGACGATCTGCCTATCGAGGCAGAATAGTCTGCAGTGTTTCCGTCAAAGACACTAAGAGTGGAGCTAAAGTTGTCCAGATGCTGGCCTGAAAGTCGAATGAGATAACCTTCTGGGGCAACAATCCTCAAGTAGCCCGTGCCATGCACGGCATTGCCAGCCTTGCCGCCATTGTCATACACCTTGAACGACGATTTGAAGTTGAAGGCTGCAAGATCCAGTTTGGCTGTGCCCGTCTCAGGTATGTTGACTGCATAATGGCCCAGTTGGCCTTCTGCATAGTCTTCGTCAATGTACATTGGCGCAGGAAGGCCAGTTACAGAGAAGTCAAACAGATACTTGCCACGGTATTCGCCGATACCGCTGATGATCATAGTGTAATCGTTGATATCAACCACAGGACTTGGACTATAGCTGATGGAATAGTCTACATCCTTGGTGAGCAATTTGCCCGTCATGTCCTTTACGACAGGAGTGAGCACTATGGACGAACCTGTGTGCATGTAGTTGTTTTCACACTCTACACTGCCGAGCTGAACGTTCTTGGTGTCCATGATTGGCACCACCTTGCCATCCAGTATCTCCCACTGTATACCGAGGTGGGCACGGAGAGAGTCGTTTGTCATCGTGCCGACCGATGTACCCTGCACTGTACCATAGGCATACACATAATAGTTATTCACGAATTTGTTGAAATCATATCTACTACGGTGACGGCCGAACGTAGCACTGTTGCCTGTGCTGAGGTCGATGTCAAGCTGGCCAGCCATCAAGCAATTGTATATTTTGAGCCAAGAGTTGTCATTATAGCCTATGAAGCCGCCACAGTTAGTTGTTGTGCTGCCAGTGATTTTGCCATCGAACAGGCAATCATATATTTCAAGGGAGCTCCATGAATGTGCCACGAGGCCGCCATGTGAACCTTCACTACTCAACTGACTGTTGATGGTCACACTGCTCCTACAGTTGCGAATTATGCCTGAAGCGCGTCCCACCAGTCCACCACGGAATTTGTTCTGTTCGTTGGCAGTCTCTGAACCTGCAGTAATGGTGCCAGTGACATGCAGGTTTCTGACTGTAGCGTGTGAAATGTAGCGGAAAGGAGCACAGTACTTACTGTCAGAACTCAGGTTGACGTTAAGTGTATGGCCGTCACCATCAAAGTTTCCCTTGAACGGAGCATCGTCCGTGCCCACCATCGTAGTAACATTGTTGAGGTCGGCACAGAGTTTATATACCTTATCGCCGTAATTATTATTTTCATTGTTCACATGATCGACAAAAGCATCCCAGTCGATCACATTATTTATAAGGTAAGGACTTTCTTCCGTACCGTTGCCACTCAATGGTTTTACAACGCGGAAGGTAAAGTTCTTGCTACCACTACAACTGCCTTTGCCGCTAATGGTCATGGTATAGAGTCCTGGATTTTTGATGGTACCAGGAGAAAAGCTGGTTGTGTAGTTGCTGCTGCTTATTGTTTTGCCAAATCCATCCTTCACGGTAAAGTTTACCGAGATATTATTACCTGTATAGTTGTATGTAGGCTGCAGACCTGACAAGCTACAGTTTGTAAGGTTATTTGCATAATCAGTAGCCGTGGTGCCGATAAGCTGAAATTCGCCTAACTGGCACTTATAACGGTATGCACCATTATCATAGTTGTCGCTCATTCCCGTTCCCATGACCTCAGTTATTTCATAGCGGAAATACTGATAGGATGTAGCGTTTTCTGTTACATAGAAGTCCTTCTTTGGGTCATAAAGACTGGTTGGCAGGCCTCCATAAGTCTGCTCATCAAGAAGAGTCCATTTGCCGTTTGCAGAAGTTGCACCATAGAGTTTCCAGGCACGTGGATTACGAAGATAGTTAGTCTGAACATCATCCGCTACAGTTATCCTATAGCCTTTCAGTATGATGGGTTCTGACGTGTGGAAATTGATAATAAGATTCTTCCAGTTAGGTGAATTAACATAATACTTCTCTGACACATAGTACCACTTATTGTATGAACTACCATCAAAGAGTTTATCTGGCAGCTGGTCTGAATTAGAGCTGTTTGGAGGCAAAGAATCTGCATCCAGTGTGTAGAAACTGGAACCTGTGAACACCGTGTAGGTCTTGCCGTCTTTCGTGACGGAACCATGTGCCCACGCCGTCGCGACCGTGAGCACGGCAAGGACGAGCACTGCCGCCGTCCTTCGCATCGTGGTGCCGGCAAGCATCATCGCTGCCCGCGCCAAATGAGTAATCATTTGTTTCATTCTGTCTGTTATATAATATTTAGTTATATACACGGAAAAATCCGAGGCAATCATCGCATTGATGCCTCAGACCAGATAAAGCACTGTCTGATACAACTGCAGTTCCATTTATTGTCATTGATTTCGAAATTCGCGTGCAAAGATATAAAAATATTTTTGAATAAGGTGTGTAAAATTCCACAATGGTGTGTAAAATCCCACAATTAGGTGTGTAAAAATCGTGAATTTATACACCTTTTTCAGTCTTTCAATTTACTAAATATCAACAACATACAAGGGGTATTGTAAAAGCTATCGTTTTACACTGTAATATGATAGCTTTTACACTGTAATATGATAGCTTTTGAAACACGAAACAAATACCATGAAACGTTTTGCAGATTTTTTTGGCTGTGGGATGTATTTACGACATGTGTATTTTTTCGTAAAAATACACACCCTTTTTCTTTCATATTTCAAAGAAAAGCACTACCTTTGCACTCGTAAATCATAGACGTGCGCCAATCTTACGGTTGACAAGCTCTATTTAACGTGAATTCGACGAAATAAATTTTTCTATCGTTAATATCGTTAATATAGACTATTAATGTCATTAATACTTAGAGTAAAGCATTGATGGTATTAATGAATGGAATTAATGGTATTAATGTAAAAATAGATTCACTTCGTGCGATACATTGCACTCGTAAATCATAGACGTGCGCCAATCTTACGGTTGTTTCAGAATGGAGAATATGCAATTCACAGCCATCGTGCTGATGGTCTTACTTACGTTGAAACTGCTGCTGCTGCCTGGTAGGGTGGCAGCTAATGCTGTTCTCAACAAGGCACGGTGGCTGATGACCGGATGCACTGTGCTGCTCGGAGTGCAATTCCTGCTGCAGCTGACCTTGGGACTGCGCAACATAGGAGTGACGCAGGCCGTGATGCTCAACCTCGTGTTCTTCATTCCGAGTTCATGGCTGATGTCATTGGCTATCCTATATCTGCAGCGGCAGGGCCGTGTCACCAAGTTTGACAAATTCATTGGAGTGGCAACCTGGATTGCCGTGATAGTCATCCTCGGCATAGCCGCAGCCATCGACGGAAAGCCATTGCTGAGCGGTTCGAAGGAGATATTCCATGCTGAAATCATTGCTTCAATCCTGTTTGCGTGCATGCAGGGACATTATGCCTACAGGCACACCACCAATCTGCGTGCCATGAGCAATGCGCTGCACAACTATTTCGACCGCAACCATGACAGTGCGCTGCGGTGGATGCAGGTGGGCGTGGGCATACTGGTGGTACTGACGCTGATGGTTCCTGCTGTTATATTTGTACACAACAATCTACTGGCATTGTTCTGCGTGTCGTTCTTCGGCGGCATGTTCTACCTGGTTGACAGTTTCTGCAGTTACTCCATGAGTTCGGCACCAGCCAGGGTAAGGGAGGCAGAGCAGAGCGAAGAACTTTCCATAAATGCAGAACACGACGAGGAATATGCAGGGGAAGGTATAGACACCATGCAGAGAGTGACGTTCCTTGTGGAAGACTGGCTGAAGAAAGGCAGATACCTGAAGACGGGCGTGAAACTGCCGGTGGTTGCCAAGAGCATAGGTGTGCCGCAGTATCAGCTGTCAACATGGCTGCGCAACAATGACATGAAATTCAGTGAGTGGATTACGGAACTGCGCATTGTAGAGGCCAAGCGCATACTGAAGAAGCATCCGGAATGGAACAATGAAGCGGTAGCGCAGCACTGCGGATTCAACGACCGCAGTTATTTCCAAAAGAAATTCAAGGAGGTGACGGGCATGTCGCCTGCCGACTATATAGCAAGATTATAATATATATATAATGTATAAGATGAGGACGATACTATACACATTGCTGCTGTCGTTTGCCATGCTGTCGTGCAGCAACAAACAGAAACAGGCTGTGACAGCCGATGACGAGCCGATACTCGTAGGACCAGTGTTCAATGAAGATTCTGCACTCGCTTTCTGTGCGGAACAGTGCAACTTCGGTCCGCGCACCATGAACAGCGAGGCGCATGACAAGTGCGGCGAATGGATAACAGCCCGCTTCAAGCAATACGGGCTGACCGTAAGCACACAGAAGGCAGACCTGAAAGGATGGGACGGCACCACGCTGCGCTCCACCAACATCATAGCATCGTTGAATCCCGATGCCAAGCGACGCATGTTAATATGCGCACACTGGGACTGCCGTCCGTGGGCAGACAACGACCCAGATTCCACAAACTGGCGCAAGCCAGTCATGGCAGCCAACGACGGTGCCAGCGGCGTGGCGGTGATGCTGGAACTGGCACGCATCATAAAGGCAGACACAGCACAGCTTCCATACGGCATAGACTTCGTATGCTTCGATGCCGAAGACTACGGCACACCGCAGTGGACAAACATAGAAGACGAGAGTTCGTGGGCACTCGGCGCACAGCACTTCGCCAAGAACATGCCATCAGCATACGACTGCGGCATACTGCTCGACATGGTAGGCGGACAGGGAGCACACTTCTATCAGGAAGGATACTCCACACAATATGCCAAGAATGTGCTTGACGCAGTATGGCAGGCAGCTGCCGATGCAGGCTATGAGTCGTTCTTCCCACGTCAGGCAGGCAACCACATCACCGATGACCACAAGCCGCTGATAGACGCTGGAATACCGGCAATAGACATCATACCGTTTTATCCGGACTGCAAGGAAAGCGGCTTCGGACCTACGTGGCACACCGTCAACGATGACATGAACCACCTTGACAAGGCTACGCTAAAGGCCGTAGGACAGACTGTGGTGCAATATCTTTATACAAGGTGACAGAAAACACAGCCACAATAGCACTCTCCATGCTCGCCGCAGGCCGTCTTGGACTCGACGATGCAAAGACTCTGTATGACACTGCCGGGTCGGCACTTGCCGTATTTGAAAACAGCAACGACATTCGAAGCATCGTACCCGATGCCACCGACCGTCTGTGCGAAATCATGAAAGGCGACACCTCGGAATACATCCGCCGTGCAGAGGAAGAACAGCAGTGGGCAAACGGCAATAACGTAAAGATAATAACCATCAAGGACACCGCATATTCTGACCGTCTGCGCCAATGTCCTGATGCACCGCTCGTACTTTATGTTCGTGGTGATGCAGACCTTAATCCCTCATGTGCCCTCGCCATTGTAGGCACACGCAAGTGTACCACCTATGGCCGCGATACCATAGACCGTATCATTGATGATTTGAAGACGATGTGTCCGATGATACAAGTTGTCAGTGGACTGGCATACGGTGTTGATATCAATGCGCATCGTGCCTCGTTGCGCAACGGCCTATCCACCATCGGGGTGGTGGCTCACGGACAAGACACCTTGTATCCGGCTCTGCATCGTAGCGAAGCCAATAGAATGTTGGGAAACAATGGTGCTGTAATTACAGAATATCCACGTGGCACACGTCCGGAAGCACGCAATTTCTTGCAGCGCAACCGCATCATAGCCGGTATGACGGATGCCACACTCGTGGTTGAGAGTGCCGCACGCGGCGGTGGACTGGTGACTGCACGGATAGCACAGGATTATGGCCGCGAGGTGTTTGCAGTGCCAGGACATATCACTGCGGAATATAGTCAGGGATGCAACAACTTGATACGCGACCAGAAAGCACAGCTCATCACCTCAGCGCAGGACATCGCAGATATCATGAACTGGCAACGCTTGTCACAACTTGAACAAGCGCGCAACGCAGGCATAGAGTGTAAACTCTTTAACAGCCTCACCATCGACGAACAGAAAGTTGTGGATGCCCTTATGCAGCATGGCGACAAACCTCTCAGTGAACTGTCTATGATTACCGACATTCCAGTTTCGGTGCTGCAGGCATTGCTCTTCTCACTTGAGATGCGGGGAATACTCCGAGCAATGCCAGGCAATGCATACCACTTGATAACACGATAGATGGATTTTTACACAAGAAAAGATTTCACAGCGCAAACAGAAAATCCGCTGACCCGAATTATCGGATCAGCGGATTTTCTTAACCCATCTATATACAAAAAAATGCAGCTAATCTCACGACCTGCTGCATTTCCAGAATTTATCTACTAACCTAAACAATATCAATCTTAAGGAAGTTTTTTGTTTTGACCGTCTCTCCGGGTAGGTTGGTGGCTCTGTTGCCATCCCCTTGCCCTTCGGACTGCATCAAATAAAAACTTTGTTACCCTAATTAAACAAATCCTTTTTTACCCCCGCCTCACGGCGAAAACTAAAAACCTAAATCAATCTTTATATACTAACTAACCTAAACAATATCCTATCTTTGACTTTTTGATGTCGCAAGGAAGAATTTTTGTTTTTTCCTTTTGACAATGCAAAGTTACAAACTTTTTTCTGTGTGCGCACACAGTTTTTGAAAAATCTTTCATTTTTATATAGTATTCTTGATGCAAATCAACGTTTGTGTGCGCACACATAGCAAAAAACGACTTTTTTAGGCTATTATTTAGTATTTTGATGCCAATAATTTAAATTCCATAAAAATTAAGGCGTTTTTTATCCTTTTGCGCTACGCAGTTCTATAACTTCGAGGTCTTTTACATCTGCACCATCAATGACAAATCGTACCAATGTGCGCACGGGTTGCTGACCATACAGACCCGCTGCACCAGGATTTATATGCAGGCAATGATTGGCATGGTCAAACATCACCTTTGTAATATGGGAGTGACCGGAAATGAAAAGTTTCGGTGGGCGATACTGCATCACCCAGCGCACGCTGCGATCATAGCGGCCGGGATAACCACCGATGTGCTTTATCAAAACATCTACATCCTCACACTTGAAGCGCAACATTTCAGGAAACTCACGGCGCACAATGTCACCATCAATATTACCATGCACACCGCGCAAGGGTGCTATCTCACGCAGACGGTCGGCAATCTCAATATTGCCGAAGTCGCCGGCATGCCATATCTCATCACATTCCTTGAAATAATGCTCATAACGCTCATCCCAGTGCGAGTGGGTGTCTGATAGTAGTCCTATGCGTTTCATCTTGATTGTATAAATTTCAATTTGACTATTTGTATTCTTTCCTTATTATATAACCTTCTTCATTATATAATATAACACATTCTTTATTATATAAAAAAGATTTATCTGGTTTAAGATTGTACAAAATTATATAAAAACATACAGCCATTGTTACCTTTTTATAATTTGTTTAGATTGTTAACGTAAATTAATACCAAACATGGTGGCAACTCTCTTGCGTAATTAAAATAATATAAGTAACTTTGCAATTTCAAGAAAACACATTATATAATGATAGTAAAAAACAAAAAAAACATGAAAGTGCAGTGGGCGAAGTTCATCGTCGTGATAGTTCTTTACCTGCTGTTCCTGTATTGGTTGAAGAGCTGGCTCGGACTGATTCTCATACCATTCATCTTCGATGTCTATATCACAAAGAAGATACGCTGGGACTGGTGGAAAGACCTTGAAAACCCCATGCGCATGGTGATGTCGTGGGTTGACGCACTGGTGTTCGCATTGGTGGCGGTGTATTTCATCAACCTGTTCTTCTTCCAGAATTATGTAATACCATCATCATCGCTTGAGAAATCACTGCTTACCGGTGACTATCTCTTCGTGAGCAAAGTGAGTTACGGCCCACGTATTCCACAGACACCACTTACCATGCCGCTGACGCAGCACACACTGCCTGTGGGTGGTATCAAGTCATACATAGAATGGCCACAGTGGGAATACCGCCGCGCATCAGGTCTTGGTAAAGTGGAACTTAACGACATCGTGGTATTCAACTTCCCTGCAGGTGATACAGTGGTAAGCGAACCCAAGTGGCAGCCGCAAGACTATTACCAGATGGTGTATGGTTATGGACAACAGATACTGCAGCAGAGTGACCTGAACGTGAATGTTGATTCACTTACACCTATGCAGCAGCGCAAATATTACGAAATGGCATATAATGCCGGACGCCAATACCTGTTAAGCCAGCCTAATGAATACGGCAAACTGATGTGGAGACCAGCTGACCGCAGGGAAAACTACGTTAAGCGTTGCGTAGGACTGCCTGGACAGACACTGCAGATAAAAAACCGTATCGTTTATCTTGACGGCAAGGCAAACAAGGAACCAGACAACGTGCAGTACACCTATTATGTAAAGCTGAAGGAGCGTCTGCCTGAAGACTTATGCCATGAACTCGGCATCTCGCAGGAAGACCTCACACAACTTAATACGCAGGGTGTGATGCCTCTCACAAAGAAGGCATACAACACATTGAAGTCACGTCGTGACCTCGTTGCTTCGATAAAGTTAAACGAAGAACAGACCGTGGGCGACATCTATCCACTTAACTCACGTCATGGTTGGACACGCGACAACTATGGTCCGGTATGGATTCCACAGAAGGGCAAGAGCATCAAACTGACACTTGAAAACCTTCCTGTCTATGAGCGTCCGATACGTGTGTATGAAGGTAATGACCTCAAGGTTACTGACGACGGCAAGATACTTATCAACGGCAAGGAGGCAAAGGAATATACCTTCAAGATGGACTACTACTGGATGCAAGGCGACAACCGCCACAACTCTGCCGACTCACGTTACTGGGGTTTCGTACCAGAGGACCATATCGTGGGCAAACCTATCTTCATCTGGTGGTCAAGCGATCCTGACCGCCGCGGGTTCAGCGGCATACGCTGGAGCCGTCTGTTCCGTTGGGTTGACAATATAAAATAAGAATACAGAGAGATAAAATCCACTTTAAATAAACGAACGCCCTGTGATGACATTTCATCGCAGGGCGCTTTTCTTACCTTACAATTATATAATACTTATACCATTAATATAACATCAGATTTTATTGATAGTGTTCTGCAGTTCGTTAAGGAACATGGCTGCCTGTCCTCCGTCCATCTGTACATGATGGAACTGAAAGGATATTCCTAGTGTTGTTTTCATCAGACATCGTCTGAACCTGCTCCATGCAAGGAAGGGGTTGTTGAACACACCGCTGTATTGGTTGACAATACTGTCGAGCTCTGTCGTCACCACCGCCGATGTACCTATAACCATAGAATCTTCCAATGACGTGCTTTCGCATGAAACACTTGCTGCCCGTGTCAATATCATGTAGTCGGTATTAAACTGCTGCAGGTCTTCACCGTAAGGAATGTCGCACGAACATATACCACCATTCGCGTTGTTCACTATCACATTTATGGCAAGGCGGTCGTATTTATATAGTTTTCCGCCTTCGGGCAGCATATAAAACTCCTCAATCTTGCTTGCTGCCTTGCCGACACACCAGCACAGCAGCATATTGAACTTCATGCCTGTACGCTTGCTGAGCTTACGGATGCGGGTGACATTGAAAGTCTTTGTCAATGTCACCATCGGCATGGGCGACTGCATCCACATGTCGAAGGCCCGTGCTCGACAGGTGTCTTTGGGGTTTACCTCCTGCTTCATCTCCAGTACCTCCCCACGCGTTTCTTGTAGTCGAGGTATTCCTGCCCGAAGTCCTTCTCCAGTCTTTTCTCCTCACTGAACACCTGTATGGTAAGCAGAACTACCTCAGCGAATACTATGAGCAGCGGCCATGCAGACCACAGCCATACGAGCACGCCGGCATCAAAGATATAGATGCCCACGAGCATCGGATTGCGACACAGGCGGTATGGACCATCGGTCATCAAATGTTTAGTGCGCGGTGCCACCTCATGGCCGTAGGCATCGAAAGGATTTCCCTTGCCTATCATACGCATGTATGTAATGCTCCAAATGCTTAGTATCAGCCCACACACCGAAAGTGCTACACTGACGATGCACAGCACCGTAGAGTCTGGTACATAAGGACATGGCCTTCCTGATACCATCCACATCAATGCAGGGATGCCGATTACAAATATTGCCAGTCCCAGTAGATATCCAAATAGATTTTTCATTTCTTTTTTTGTTTACCGTTCTATATATCCCTTGTGTTTGAGGTTGTCATCGATGCACCACATTAGTTCTTTATGTCGATGCCGCCGATGAAATTGCTTGCCACTATATGCAGGCATGGTGAGTTCACGTCGGCATTGCGCATAGACTTGTTGCTGACACCTCCTATAAAACTGCGGCTGTTTACCACCACATTGACATGGCTTGGCACATACACTTCCACACCGCCTATGCAGGTATGGATTTCTATCTCCTCATCTTCGGTGATGAGTGCATTGCGCAGGTCGAGGCGTATGCCGCCGCAGAAGGCATCGAGGTTTGCGCCGTGGAATGGTTCTCCGTGATAGACATACTCATCGCCGCCGTATCTGACAGAGCAGCAGATGCGTCTGCCATCCTCCGTGTGCGGCACTGGGCGCTGCAGCCACTGATCGCGGTTGCGACGAAAACTGTTGATGATCAGGTCGCCTCCAAGATAAAAGAGCAATACCGGAGCCACATACTCTGTCCAGGACTGCTGCCACAGCCAGTCATTCTGTATCAGTCCCCACATGTTGCCCAGTTTCCATCCTGCGGCCGCAATGAATAATAAACCTATTAATGTTCTTGCTTTCATATCTGTAAGTTTTAGTTTGTTTTCATGAATACAGATGCAAAGTTACGTTTTTTCTTCCACCTATGCAAGTTTCTGGGATATTCTGCAGGCGTTTTGTGACGAGCGACAGGCGTTTTTATTATCAGTTACTTGTCTATGTCGCTGATTTTTCGTAACTTTGCACTCACTTATGAAAACATTTGAAGAATTGGGCGTATGCCCTGAGATTTGCAGTGCCATCGACGAACTGGGCTTTGAACAGCCCATGCCCGTTCAGGAGGCTGTTATTCCACTGCTGCTTAGCGAAGAGCTTGGTGGCAAAGATTACATTGCTTTGGCTCAGACCGGCACAGGTAAGACTGCTGCCTTCGGACTGCCGTTGTTGCAGATGATTGACCCAAAGGACAAGACCACCCAGGCTGTGGTGCTGTCACCGACGCGTGAGCTGTGTCTGCAGATTGCCGATGACCTGCGTGACTTCTCCAAGTATATCAAGGGCATCAATGTGGTAGCGGTGTATGGTGGTACCAGCATCAACGACCAGATACGCTCACTTCGTCATGGAGCACAGATTATCGTAGCAACGCCAGGCCGTCTCATCGACCTTATGGAGCGTGGCAAGGCTCATTTGGAACAAGTCAGCCACATTGTTCTCGACGAGGCTGACGAGATGCTCAACATGGGTTTCTCGGAGAGCATCAACAAGATTTTCGAGGCTCTCCCTGACGAGCGCCAGGTGCTGCTCTTCTCTGCCACCATGAGCAAGGAGGTGGAGCGCATAGCAAAGAACTACCTGCGTGAATATAAGGAAGTGGTGGTAGGCTCTCGCAACGAAGGTGCGGAACATGTAAACCACATATACTATATGGTGAATGCCAAGGACAAATACCTTGCCCTGAAGCGCATCGTTGACTATTATCCGCGCATCTACGGCATCATCTTCTGCCGTACCAAGGTGGAAACGCAGGAGGTGGCCGACAAACTTATCAGGGATGGTTACAATGCAGAGTCGCTGCACGGCGACCTGTCGCAGCAGCAGCGCGACCTCACCATGCAGAAGTTCCGCCAGCACCTTACGCAACTCCTCGTAGCTACCGACGTGGCTGCCCGTGGTCTTGACGTCAATGACCTCACGCATGTGATAAACTACTCCATGCCTGATGATACGGAATCATACACACACCGCAGCGGTCGAACCGGCCGTGCAGGCAAGAAGGGCACCTCGATAGCCATCATACACTTGCGCGAGCGTCACAAGATTCGTCAGGTGGAGAAGACCATCGGCAAGGATTTCCTTGCCGGCAAGTTGCCTACACCACAGGAGATATGCACCAAGCAGCTTTTCCGTGCCATCGACCAGATAGAAAAGACCGACGTGGACGATGAGCAGATAGAGCCGTTCATGGAGGAGGTGCGCCGCCATTTCGAATATGTTGACAAGGAAGAGATACTGAAGAAACTCGTAAGCCGTGAGTTTGGCCGATTCCTCAGCTATTACGCCAACGCTCCAGAGATAGAGGATGTGGTGGAGAAGAAGAAAGAGAAGGGCGGCAAGGGCAGGAATGCCATTGACGACCGTGGCGGGCATCCAGACTGGTCTAAGAAGAAACCTCGTGCAGGAGTGCAGGAAGGCTACACCAAGCTTTTCATCAACCTCGGACGCAAGGACCGTTTCTTCCCCGGCGAGGCCATGCAGTTTATCAACCGCTATGTGCCGGGACGTCAGGACGTGGGACATATCGACATCATGCCTGCCTTCTGTTTCATCGAGGTGCCGTCAGGCGATGCACGCAAGGTGGTGGGTGCGCTCAACGGAGCATTCTACCACAACAAGAAAGTAAACTGCCACATAGACCGCGACGGCGGTAAGTCGGGCGGTAAAGGCAAGGGCGGCAAGCGCAATGCTGCGAAGGACAACAGCCGCGAGCAGCAGTTTGACGAACGCAAAGCCTTGTTCGGCATGATGGACAAGGAGGAAGGCTGGGCACGCCGTCGTCCCAAGAAGAAAAAGAAGTGATACACAAGGCATGACACTCCACACTACATATTTCGGTTCGGTGGACTGGTATGCGCAACTGCTCAGCGCCACCGAACCCGTAATCATCGACACCAAGGAGCACTATGTCAAGCAGACAACGCGCAACCACTGTCTGATTGCCACGGCTGGCGGTGTGCAGAAGCTCACCGTGCCCGTCACCGTTCCGCAGGCATCGGCTGACGGCGGCAAGGCTCTGACGTGTGATGTGCGCATTAGCGACCACGGCAACTGGCGGCATCTGCACTGGCAGGCATTGTCGTCGGCTTATGGCCAGTCGCCTTTCTTCGACTATTACGCTGACGATATCCGACCATTCTTTGAGCAGCGGTGGGATTTCCTCGTTGACTACAACCAAGCCATAATGCAGAAGATGAAGGAACTGCTGGCACCCCTTCCCGCCCCCAGCGATGTAAGGAAAGACGGAGTGGATGAGTACTACCAGACCTTTCAGCGTCGCCACGGTTTTATACCCGGTCTCTCCATCCTTGACCTTCTCTTCAACATGGGACCGGAGGCAGTGCTTGTGCTTTCAAACTGACAAGTTCAGTATTCAGCCATGCGCTTTCTCATCTCCTTCAGGCGCTTGCGACGTTTATAGCTGAAGAGTTTCTCGATGCCTCCGAGTATGTCGGTACTGACAGATGCACCTGCGCCTGGCGACGGCAGTTCCGGCTTGTATGATTTCGGCAGCGTCCACTGGAATTTGCTTCTGTTTTTGTCACCATAGATGATGACCTCCGTCAGAGCATTGAACGACGGCAGTATGTCGAGCGTATCGTCCAGTTCCTCGTATGTCAGCGTGCGTGTCATATAGCCTGAGCGCCGCAGTATTATCTCGCGGCTCTTGAAATCGTCGGCAAGGGTATCGAGCATCGCCGAACCATCCCAGATGGTGCTGTCGCAGGCGTTCTTGCCATACTGCACCACGACATTGCGCACGGGCACACCGCTCTCCATGTCAACTACCACTATGCGTCGCTGTGCATCCACAACGATGCACATCTGCAAAGCAAAGACTGTCATCAGCAGGTTCCGTCGTCTGCCATTATGTTTCAAATGAAAAACCATCACGACCGCAAAATTACACAATTCCCATATACTGCACAATGCCCTACGGCATTATTATGCTTCTTTATGAATAAATTATAAAAAATCCACACATGTGATTTTTATATAATTTACACATAATAAAACACATGAGAACATCTTTTCTGCGGTAATGGTTTGGCGTTTCGACAAATTATGCGTAACTTTGCACGACATAACTCAACTAATAAAGAAACTAATCCTATTTTATGAGCAAGGATAGAAAAGAAAATCGGCTGTGCATACTTAAAACATGCACAGCCGATTTCTGGTTTATCTACCTCTGCCATATACAACAAAAAGGGAGGCCGTTAGGACCTCCCTTTTATGATTGTTTTAATCTTGAATTGTTTTTGCTGTCAATCTCACATTGACTTCAGATAGGATATTTTTATTAAAGCATAGAAATAATTATCTTAACCTTGTTCTCTAATCTCAAACTCTCTGATAACCGCCAACGGTTTCTAAATGGCCACAGAACTCTTAGTTCTTCAAATCCTCAATATTGCCATTGATGACGGTGTCACTCTGTGCCACAGTGTTCTTGTCCTGCTGTATGCGCTGCAACATCTCAACGGAACGTGCGAAATCTTCACGCTGCTCTGTTTCTGCATCACTGTATGGCATCTGTGCAGCCTGACCGAGCGCCAGCACCACCGCCACACATGCAGCAGCTTTATACAATGGCCTAAGACGACGGCTCATGCTGATGCTGCGCGCCTTGACATGCATCGGCTCCTGCTTGCGCACCTCACCGACTGCTTCCATTATACGGCGGTCAAACTCTTCACCGAGGGTATCGCTGTTCTTTGCGAAAGCTTGTTCGGCAAATAACTGACGATAGCGCAACAGATGTGCAGGAACCTTATCTGCGTCCTGCGCAAAGAAAGCCCGCAATATCTGCTCCTCTGCAAGTGATGTCTCGCAGTTGAAATAGCATTCAAGCAGTTGTTCTATGTATGTATAGTTTAACACTGTTCTATGAGTTATTAATGGCTTAAAATTTTCCCCCTCTATATCCACGACGGATAAGGAGGGGGAAAAGTTACAGCAAATCATGTTAAAGGTTGTTAATGATTTTGCTCGTTTGTTTCTAAAGTTGTTCTTATGGTTTGCCTGGCACGGAAGATATTTACCTTTACCTGATCTTCTGTGATGTCAAGCACCTCTGCAATCTCACGATATGAGTATCCTTCGAAATCACGCAGTTGCATACATGTGCGCTGTTTCTCCGGTAACTGGTTCATTGCCTGCCTCACAATGCTTATGCGTTCATCCACATCATTGTCGGCGACAGGAGCCACTGGTTCTGTATCGAGCTGATCGAGCGATTCTGTTTGATTGACATGCATGCGCTGGCGGTCAAGTGCAAGGTTGCGCGTCATGCGCAATGCGTATGCTTCAATGTTGTCAATGCCGCCAAGTGTGTCGCGCATCTTCCACAATTTTATTATCACATCCTGCACCACGTCTTCTGCCTCCTGACTGCTGAGCGTGATGCGCAGCGCCAGTCGGTACATCTGATTCTTCAGCGGGAGTATGTCGTGAACGATGTCCAAAGGAGGTGGAAGGGTTGAAAGGTGAAAGGGTTGAAAGGTGGAAAGAGGAAAGAGCCCTACCCCGACCCTCCCCAGTAGGGAGGGGGCGAGTGGAAGGGCTGTGAACTATGATATTACCGTTCCGTGGTTGCCGTCAATCTTTGTGGCAAGGGTGATGATGACACGCTTCACACCGGCCTCAACGGCTTCGAGGGCATTCTCTATCTTCGGCATCATGCCGCCGGAGATTACGCCGTCCTTTACATACTGCTCGTATGACGAGCGTGTGATGTTAGGAATAACGCTGTCGTCGTCGTCGGGATTGCTGAGCACGCCTTTCTTCTCAAACGAGAAGATGAGCGTCACGTCGAAACTGTCTGCCAGTGCCTTCGCCACGGTGCCTGCCATGGTGTCGGCATTAGTGTTGAGAATGTTACCCTGACCATCATGTGTCAGCGGTGCAACCACAGGGGTGACGCCGCTGTTGATGAGCGAAGCGAGGCGGTTGCCGTCGGCACAGTCCACGTCGCCCACGAAACCGAAGTCCACCATCTGTTCGGTGCCGTCGTCCATCTTCACCTTCTTCAGCGGACGCTTGTGCGAGCGTATCACGTCCATGTCGGCACCGGTCAGTCCGAGTGCGCATACACCTTTGGCTTGCAACTGTGCCACGAGGTTTTTGTTTACCAAACCACCGTACACCATTGTCACTACCGACAGCATCTCAGCGTCGGTTATTCGTCTGCCGCCCACCATGTGGCTCTCTATGCCGAGCTGTGCGGCAATCTTCGTGGCGCGTCTGCCGCCACCGTGCACCAATACCTTCTTGCCGGGTATGGCAGAGAAGTTCTCAAGCAGAGCGGCGAGCTGTTCCGGGTCTTCAACCACGGCGCCGCCCACTTTTACTATTGTAAGTTTTTCCATATCGTAACTTTGCTTTTTGGGGTTTAATGATTAGTTTTCTGCAAAGTTACAAATAATCGCTGAAATAACAAAATGAATTGATAAAGAAAAAAAGGAGATAGGGGATTATATAAGGAAAGACAGATAACGAGCCATATTTTAATGAAGAATATAGAATGAAGAATTTACCTAATTGATTGGATGGATTATGACTTTCTCCACCATTAAAAAATATCGCCAACAAAGTTAGCGATATTTTTCTTTTTCTCCAAATTATCTTATTATCCAAAAATGGGTATTTAGCATAATTTATGACATTTGGAGCGGTTTTGCCTCTTGCATGAAGTAAAATTACTCAATTATCACAAGTAGCCAAATAATCAGTGGTTAAGACTATACATACTAATTGTATAGTTCAGTTATTCAACAATTCATTCACCACCTCTTTCATTTCATCAATAGTTGCGGGCGACGAAACAACCTTGCCGTCTGGACTTAGAAGAACTGTTTCAGGCAGCGAATGGATACCAAAGGTATGGGCTGCAACAGATGGGGTGTCACGACCTTCACCACCCCAGAGTTGTGTCCACTTCAACTGTCGCTTCTCTATCTCATCGCGCCATCCTGGTGGGTAATTGTCGTGGTTGAGTGCTATGCTGATGACCTGAAGACCCTTCGGATGACAAGTCTCGTAGATAGATTTTATCTGCTGCAGGCCACTTATGTCAGCTTCCCTGCTGTTCCAGAAATGTAATAGCACATAGCCCTTGCCCAGATACTCGCTTAAAGGATGAATAATGTTTTGCGGGTCTTTCAGTTCCACATCATGAAAATCCGTACCTGGATTTCGTTTCATCAATCCTTCATAGTACTCATGTACAGGGGCAAGCAATGGGTGATTGGTGAAAGCATAACTACCATCCATATAGGGCTTTAGCTGTGTTACATTCATTTCACTGTATGACTTAAACAGAGAAAAGGCAGAGATAATGTTGTCAGAATGCCGGATGATACCATCTTTATATATTCCCCTGAGGGTGGATAATATGCTGTCTCTCTCTGTCGTGTCTGTTGTATTCCACATCTGTAATTCCATTCTTCGGATATTTTGTAGGAAATCGTTAGTCGGCTGGCTGCTGGTGGAACTCTTAACTGTACGGTTTGTCAGATCGACTTCAATGGGCTTCCCGTCAACAACAAATCGAACTCTGCCATCTTTTGAAATAATCTCGATGATTTCATTCATTGGCAACTTACATCTAATATTAAACTGTCCACCTTCAACAGGGTACTCACCCATTCCCTCCATTTGAGGAATTCTTCTCAAGGTGACACATGACGCATCCAGTTCTGTATGCCCTGTGATAACACACTCTACCTGTTCTGCATCGCTGAGCAACATAGAGTTAAAGGTGACCATTTTTGACAGGTTAGCCATCGTTACACGTGTATGTGCATAATGAGAAGTCATCTGCTTTTCCTTCAGTTGCTGCTCTTCTATGGTGTATTCATAACCTTCGCTTTTTTGGTAAAGTGTTGCACAACTCAAGCACAGCATACTCTCGTGACCTTCATTCTTGGTACTGGCAATCAGGGGCAAAATCAAATTTGTCAATTTATCATATTGTTTCTTAGACAACTTACCATTGTAGGAGTTACATAATTTATTTAAAACGATTACAGCAGATGTACGTCCCTGTTCTGTCTCACGATTGTATATCTGGCAGATTTTTTCCACCTTTGCCAATAGATCATCATAAGTAGCAGCATGGGTTGCCTCTCCTCCCTCAGAGGTTACCTGGCTTGCCTTAGGTTGGTAAACTGACAGATATGTCTTGGCCTTGGGCTTTTTACCCTCAAACTCATAGACCTCGCCGTTCATATACCATGTCTGGCCTTTCGAACTGCCGAACTTCCCCCCCCTCTTCAGATATTGGCTCCAGACTAATAGGAAACAGTGGCGCATCCCATCAGGCTTATTGAAGGAGAGCAGACGCACATTTGAACCAGGCAGGAAGGACAAAGCTCGTCCTATTATCGGCTTTTCACCAATGTTTACCTGAATGCCCGTCAGTGGCGAGTCGCCTTCATTGGCATTGTGCAGATAAATCTCCTGAGCTAAACTTGCCTCTGAATAAAAAGCACGGTCTAATTTGCAGAGCGACTCAAAGAGAAACATCGGATCGCTAATGCCCTCCATACCAAAAACCTTACTGAATCTATAAGCTCGCACATAGGGATTCGTGGAATCTATGCGATGAATGTTGTACTCCCCTGACTCCGCGAATTCCGTGAGATACTGGTGGAGCAAGGCATCACCTTTCTCCTGTGCTGACAGTGCTAATGACAGTAACAGGGCAATAGCAGCGACAACAAGTCTATTGTTCATGTAATTCTTCATACACTTCTTCTTTTTTTACATTATAAATAAGAATTGCTTCATGTGGCTGTGAATCTTTTTTCAATTCATGCACGATGAATTTGTTGACAAGACGCTGCAGTCGCTCATCAGCGTGTATCACTCGTTGCATTTTCTCAATATATAGATTTTCATCCACTTTCGTCAATTCACGTTCTATTTTTGCAATATAGTAGTCCAGACTGTCAACATTTTGGGCTTGGACAGATTGCTTCCGGGTAACATATCTCTCTTCAGTATATTTCTTTGCCGCTGGCTTGGAATCAATAGTCTTTTCCGTAGTTACGAACTGCAAATCTGAAGGTGACGGACTCGGAGTTTGCTCTTTACTGACTATGAGACTATTGCATATAGGCCTTTGTTCATCTCCCTTTGGCAAAACCAGTAACACTGCCGTGATAGTACAGGCGGCGAGAGCGAGAGAGGTAAGAGCAATGCGCCATGCCTTGGACGCTGTGCGAGTCTTTTCTGACCCCACCTGCTGCATGACGTTGACAAGGAAATCCTCAGGCACTTCCACTTCTGGCCGTTTGTCTTCCCTTCTCCGCAAGGCCTCACGCAGGTCATTGGCGAAAGCATCGTTTCTCGTCTGAAAGTCTTTATCTTTAATCTCGTCCATCTTCTTTCTGTTTAATCATTACCATAAGTCTTTTTCGTATTCGGCGAAGCCGCTGTGACAGGGTATTCGGTTCAGCATCCATGATGTATGCTATGTCGTTCAGGGAACGCTCCTCGTAGTAATACATGTGGATGAGCAACTGATCATCGGGTTTCAGGTCTTCCACCGCCTTCTCAAGCAACTGTATGCGCTCGTCGCTTCCTATTGTAAATTCCTTGTCAATGGTGGAGCACGACATCATATCACTGTGCGCCGCCACCTCGTCAAGCTCTATCATGCAGGGCCTTTGTCGTCGCAAGTGATTTACCGACTCGTGGTAGGCTATGCGCAACACCCATGTGAGGAAGGAGGAATCACCGCGAAACGTGTCAAGCCTCTGATAAGCCTTTACGAATACGTCTTGCGCCACGTCCTCGGCTTCGCTGCGGTCTGACAACAAACGCATCACGAATCCGAGCACGTGCCGGGCATGTTGGCTGACCAGCTCGCCGTATTCTTTTTTACTTATCACTGTGCTCATTCTGTTATTATAGACGGCTTACCTTGAAAAATATGACAGGTTATGTTGTTAAAAAAAGTAAAGGATAATATATATACTTAAAAATCAGAGGTTTCGTTAGACCGTTCTAATAGCAGCCATATTACACTGTAAAAGCATTCGTATTACTGCGTAAAAGCATCCATATTAGACAGTAATATGGCTGCTATTGCAATGCCCTTTGAATTGCTCTAAAATAAGGGACGAAAAAACCGACTGATAATGTAATCAGTCGGCGTTTCTCTTTTTCACGTTAATTACTGATGAAATTAACATTGTAACTATCCTTACAGCATCTGCTTTACTTCTGCGAGGACGGCGAGGAGTTCCTTCTCGGTGTCGGCGCGGAGCATGCGGATACGTGTGGGACGAAAGTTTGGTATGCCCTTGAACACCGGGGTGGCGGCAAGGTGGCGGCGGGTGTGGAGTATGGCCTTGTATTCGTCGCCGATGCGCTCCATGTTGATGTGCAGCAGTTCAACGAGTATGTCTATCTTCTCCTGCGGCGTGAGTGTCTGTGTGGCCTCGCGCGAGAATATCCACGGCTGTCCGAAGGTGGCACGGCCTATCATGACGGCATCCACGCCGTAGGTATGGAAGGCACGGTCGGCATCGTCGAGCGAAGTGATGTCGCCGTTGCCTATAATGGGTATGGTGATGTCGGGATTGCGCTTCACCTCACCGATGAGCGTCCAGTCGGCCTCGCCAGTGTACATCTGCGACCGTGTGCGGCCGTGTATGGTGAGTGCGGTGGCACCGGCCTTCTGCAACCACCATGCAAGGTCCCTGCCCTGCCATCCGCCTTCGGGAGTGAACTGCTTTGACAGGTTGCTGCCGAAGACGAGGTTTTCGGCATCCCATCCGAGGCGTGTCTTCACCGTCACGGGAGTGCTGACAGCATCTGCCACGGCGGCGGTCATCTGCAGCATGAGGGGTATCTGGCGCAGCATGCCTGCACCGGCACCCTTGCCTGCCACCTTCTTCACGGGGCATCCGAAGTTGAGGTCTATGACATCGGGGTGCGCCTCGCGTTCCACTATGCGTGCAGCCTCAACAACTGCATCGACGGTGCGGCCGTATATCTGTATGCCCACGGGGCGCTCGTCGTCGCTGACGGTGAGCTTGCGCGTTGTTGCACTGACGTTGCGTATGAGTGCCTCTGCTGCCACAAACTCCGTATATACCATTGCTGCACCGTAGCGCTTGCACAGGCGGCGGAAACCGATGTCGGTGACATCCTCCATAGGAGCGAGAAACAAATTTAGTTCATAGTTCATAGTTCATAGTTCATAGTTAAGGTTACCACTACTCTTTAAGTTCAGAGTGCATAGTTAAAGTTACTGTTCTGCTGTGTTCTTAACTATTGTGACTAGTATTTTTATTAATTCTCTTATATCCTCTATTATGGAATTGAATTGTTTTTCTGTAATATAATCCGTTTCACTGAGTAATTCTATCCAGTATTCTGTCTCTGAGGCCTCTTTCAGGGCAATGTTCATCTTAGAACGAAAGTCAGCCCTGCTCTGTGCTCTCAGCGCCTCTTTCACATTGGCACCTATACTGGTGCCAGAGCGCAACAGTTGTTTTGACAGGACATATTCTTTGTTTTCAGCCGATTGGGTAAGGTATTGGTATAGTCTTACAGTACGTATTGCAAATAACTTACTTTTCTCACCTACTATACTTAATTTCATTATTATAAATGTAATCCTAAATATGCACTATGCACTATGAACTGAAAAGAACTATGAACTGAAATAGCAAATAGTAACCTTAACTATGAACTATGCACTATGCACTATGAACTGCTAAAGCACTATGCACCGAAATAGCGAATAGTAACCTTAACTATGAACTATGAACCATGAACTGAAAAGAACTATGAACTATGCACTATGAACTGCTAAAGCACTATGCGCCGAAATAGCGAATAGTAACCTTAACTATGAACTATGAACTATGAACTATGAACTTAATAGTCCTCCTCCTCGGGCCTGTCTTCCTCTATGACAAGGTTATTGATGATAAACTGCTGACGCTCCATGGAGTTCTTGCCCATGTAGTAAGCCAGAAGCTTCTCTACCTCATCGCTCTTGTGCAAAGTAACCTGTTCAAGACGTATGTCTGGTCCTATGAAGCCGGCAAACTCGTCAGGGGATATCTCACCCAGTCCCTTGAAGCGCGTTATCTCCGGGTCTGGTCCCAAGTCTTCTATAGCAGACAAACGCTCTTCATCGCTGTAGCAATAGCGTGTGATGTAGTCCTTCGGCTTCTCGCCGCGCTCCTTCAGTTTCTCATCTTCTGCCTTTATTACGCTCTTGTTCTTTATCTTGTTGCGCTTGCTCCTGACGCGGAAGAGCGGTGTCTGCAACACATACACATGGCCCTTCTTCACCAGTTCGGGGAAGAACTGCAGGAAGAAAGTGATGACAAGCAAACGTATGTGCATGCCGTCATCATCGGCATCGGTAGCAACAATTACCTTGTTGTATCTAAGGTTGTCCAGTCCATCCTCAATGTCAAGCGCAGCCTGAAGGAGATAGAACTCATCATTTTCATAAACCACCTTCTTGGTCAGTCCATAGCAGTTAAGTGGTTTGCCACGCAGTGAGAAAACCGCCTGAGTGTTTACATCACGACTCTTTGTGATTGATCCACTGGCAGAGTCACCCTCGGTAATGAATATACTGGATTCCTCCTTGCGGTCGTTCTTCACATCAGAGAAGTGTATGCGGCAGTCACGCAGTTTACTATTGTGCAGGTTGGCTTTCTTGGAACGCTCACGCGCCAATTTGGTGACACCTGCCATGGCCTTGCGCTCACGCTCGCTCGACTTTATCTTTTCTTCTATCACACCGGCAATGTCGAGGTGGCGGTGCAGGTAGTTGTCAACCTCGGTCTTGATGAAGTCGCCCACGTATTTGTTGACACTGACACCGTCAGGCGACATGGTGAGCGAACCCAGCTTTATCTTTGTCTGCGACTCGAACATCGGTTCCTCCACGTTTACGGCTATGGCTGCCACGAGACCGTTGCGTATGTCACCGTACTCGTATTTGCCGAAATACTCCTTGATGGTCTTTGCAATGTGTTCCTTGAATGCCGACTGGTGCGTGCCACCCTGCGTGGTATGCTGTCCGTTGACGAAGGAGTCATACTCCTCGCCGTTCTGGTTGGTATGGGTGAAGGCTATCTCGATGTCCTCACCCTTCATGTGGATGATGGGATATAGAGGATCGGAAGTCATCTGGTCGTGCAGCAGGTCTTCCAGTCCGTTGCGCGAGATTATGCGGCGTCCGTTGAACATTATCGCCAGTCCGGTGTTCAGGTATGTGTAGTTCCTGAGCATCGTCTCCACGGTGTCGGCATGGAAAGAATAGTTCTTAAACAGCGTGTCGTCCGGCTCGAAGAATATGTACGTGCCGTTCTCGTCCTGCGTAGCCTCGGTGGTGTCGCTGACGAGCTTGCCGCGCTCGAACTTTGCTGTCCTCACCTTGCCGTCGCGGAAACTCCTCACCTCGAAGTGCGTGGAGAGGAAGTTCACCGCCTTGATACCCACGCCGTTCATGCCCACAGACTTCTTGAACGCCTTGGTATCGTACTTTCCGCCGGTGTTGAGTTGGCTCACCGCCTCTATCATCTTGCCCTGCGGAATACCGCGACCGTAGTCGCGCAGCGACACCGCCTTGTTGTCGAACATCTCCACCTCGATGCGCTTGCCTGCATTCATGCGGAACTCGTCGATAGAGTTGTCTATCGCTTCCTTCAGCAATACGTATATGCCGTCCTCCACATGCGAACCGTCACCCAGTCGTCCTATATACATACCCGGACGTGTACGTATGTGGTCCACATCTGAAAGCTTGCGTATGTTCTCGTCAGTATATTGTACCTGTTCTTCCTGCTGTTGCGTATTTATTTCTTCTTGCATTACAGTTTTATATTTATTTTCTATATTTTACTATGCAATCAATACAGATTGGTTCACCGCAAAGTTCATCTATAAATACATTGGCAGGATGCATGTCCTCAAGCACAATGCGTTCTGAAATATAGTTTACACCGCTGCTGTCATTGTTGCTTTGAAAGCCTTTTGACGATACCATCCTGTCTATTTCTTCTTTTGTTGCCAAACGAAGGCAATTTACGTATGGTTGCGTCAGCACTATTCTGAACAACCCATCACTGTCACGTGTAAACCCTATTACGTTCATCGGTGTTTCCGTGAACAAAGCATTATGCAATACTATGGCATCCAGTGCCTTTAGCGTAGTGGAGTATATCGAGACTCTTTCTTTAAGAACAGAGGGGGCACCTTCCATGTAATATACTTTGGATTCCGCTCCCTGCGCAATCATAGGCCCGAATACCTCCTTAAGCATGTTTTCCGAATCGTCAATCCACTGCTGTGTATTTTTTGCCCATTGCTCTATAAGTTCTTCCTGCAATTCATCTACTTGCCAGCTTGCTGGCTTTCCTTGGCCTGCTGCAGCATTGCTACTTGCTGCAAGGCTCTCTGCAGCGTAGCCTGCGACGATGCGCGCCCCGATGAGAGCCTCACCAGCCTTGCAGAGTCCTGCATGCTCTTGCTGATTAAATCCTTCAATGTCTGTCTTTCCATCTTCTATGTCATTTACAAGGTTACTTATCATACCAGCCGTTCTCTCCGTGAATCCTTCAGTAGCGATGGCTTCATATATTGCTGAAATGCTGTCTGCCTTATTCATTGTCCATGCAACGAGTGATAATAATTCGTTTTCCTATAACATTATATGCTCCGCTTATAGCTCCTGAGCCTCTTCACGGTGCTTGCCTCAAAATACTGCCAGGCAGAGAGCACGCCGTCGTTGGTCTCCATCATGGCGAGGGTAAGGGCCTTCTTGAAGCCGTATTTCTGATACCAGCGTATGAGGTCGTCGAAGAGTATGGCATTGGCACCCTTGGCTCTATATTCGGGCAGTACGCCAATGAGCAACAGGTCAACGGTTTCGGTGTTGTGCCACTTCAGCGTTCTGAGCAGATGCCACCAGCCGAAGGGGAAGAGCTTGCCGTTCTTAGTCTTTCTGAGAGCCTCCGAGAATGAAGGGAAGCTGACGCCGAAACCAACCATCTCGCCGTCGGGATGTTCCTCCGACTTCTTGTTTTCGTCAAAGATGAACGTCACGAGGTTCAGGTCGGCTATGGCGAGGTAGTTCTTCAGCAGGTTGTCTATCTGGCGGTCGGTAAGCTCTGAAAACTCATACAGGTCTTTATAGCACTCGTTAAGCACATGGAACAAACGCAGTCCGTAGCCCTCCTTCAGCAACTGGTGCTTGGTGAGCTTGTGTGCCTGCAGGTTATAGCGCTTACCTATCATCTGCGTTATCTTCGCCATCTTCTCCGGCACCTCGTCGGGCACGGTCACGAGCTGCTGCACCCAGTCGTTGTCCTTTACGAAGCCCAGTCGCTCTATGTGGTGCTGATAGTAAGGGAAGTTATGGTTGGCATGCATTGTCGCCATTGTGTCGAAACCCTCCACGAGCATACCCTCGCGGTCCATGTCAACGAAGCCCATCGGACCGATGATGGTGTCCATGCCTTTCGACAGTCCGTATTCCTTCACCCTATTGATGAGAGCCTCGCTTACTTCCTCATCGTCAATGAAGTCGAAGTATCCGAAGCGCACGCACTTCTGCCCCCACAGTTCGTTGGCCTTGTTATTGATGATGGCAGCCACGCGCCCTACCTCACGGCCGTCCTTATAAGCCATGAAATACTCCGCCTCGCAGAAGTCGAAGGCGGGGTTCTTCTCCCTATCCAAGTCGTCGCGCTCACCCATGAAGAGGTAAGGCACGGCACATGGGTCGTCCTTATACATTTCCGTACGGAAGTCTATGAACCTCTCTGTTTCTCTCTTTGTCTTAACAGTGCGTACTTCTATCATTGTCTTAGCAATTACTTTCAAAATGCAAAGTTACAAAAATATTTGCAGACTACGAGATTTTTTCGCAAAAATAATTTAATAATAAAAGGCATCGTGAAAAAACCACGATGCCTTTTTTGATATGCTGACTTATTTACGCAATACCCCGCTATGTCCGTTCTCTCCGTAAGGAATAGCACCATAGGCTCCGTTGCGTTTCTGCCAGTCCTTACGTGCACGATACATCTCCTCCTTGATGCCTCCCTTCTCTATGAAATCACGCTTCTTCCACTCAATGAGCCCGCGTATCAACACATCACATTGATAAATAAGCGTGATGGCGATATTCGCAATAGTCTCATCGGAGCGTTCTTTTATTTTCTCGCGATACACGGCGGAATCAAGATGTTTCTTACAAAATTCGCGTGTCTGCCTGCAACGCGGATCATCCTGTTTC
>JAEEHW010000074.1 GCA_016281055.1 Prevotella sp. | reverse complement strand
GTAGAACCATCTACAAGGTCCCACTTTGAGGCGAACTCACCCATTTGCTCGTTCTGCAGGTTGTCCTCGAAGAAAACTATGGAACCTGGCACGAAGTCGCTCTGCTCATACGTGGCTTCTACCTCCTGTGGCTCAGCTTCCACCTCTTCCTCTTCTTCTACTACTTTGCTTTTTTTCTTGCTTGAAGGTTTGCTGCTTGATGATTCCTCACCATCTCCGTCAAGGACAGCATCCATGACCTCCTCGGTTTCGCGGTGAACCTTGTTCTCTACTTTGTTTGTTACGGCATTTTCTGCAGCGTTGAGCGCACGCTCCTTAAGACGTTTCAGAAATCCCTGTGCATCGGCTGATGTTGCCATACAGCACAGTATGGCTGTGATGATGATGGATAGTGTTCTGGTTTTCATAATGTTTAGTTTATTTATTGATTTAGAGTTATGATTGCAAAGGTAATAAAAAACACTGGTTTCCACTTGTTTTTGTCTGTTAAAAAATATTAACACAAGATAAAGGCGACATATGGGATAAGTTGTTCTATTTCTCCACTGTTTAGAAAACTCATTATAAGGGGCATTGAATGAGGTTGGTGGACAAGGAGTCCAGAAAAGGGGCGGAATCGCATAGAGGCACCCTAAAACGCTTTTTTCAATTCGTAATGCAAAATGCATAATTCATAATCATGTCATGCAGGATAAAAAAAGCGAACTATCCGTAATAATTGTGCATTATGCATTATGCATTATGCATTGTGCATTAATCAACGCCTTTTTATGTTGTAAAAGCGTAGCTTTTGCAGTGTAAAGTGATAGCTATTGCACCATAAAACGATAGCTTTTACAATGTAATATGATAGCTTTTACTGTGCATTAAGAAAACTTTACATTTTTAACATTGTTCTATTTGTCGGATTTTGGACTTGCAACTCAAAAAAAAACAACAACGGTTGGGGCAACTGTTGTTGATTTTTTTGTGTTCGTTTGATATTTTGTCAGACGCTGACCTCAGCCTTGATGTGCGGCCACGGGTCATAGTCGGTCAGTTCAAAGTCATCGTAATGGAAAGAGAAGATGTCCTTCACGTCGGGGTTTATCTTCATCTTCGGCAGCGGGCGCGGTGTGCGTGTGAGTTGCAGTTGCGCCTGTTCCAAATGGTTCAGGTATAGGTGTGTGTCGCCGGTAGTGTGTATGAAATCACCACACTCCAATCCTGTCACCTGCGCCATCATCTGCAGTAGCAGGGCGTAAGATGCGATGTTGAACGGTACACCGAGGAATGTGTCAGCCGAACGCTGGTACAGTTGCAGCGAGAGTTTTCCGTCGGCAACATAAAACTGGAACAGGCAGTGGCATGGCGGCAGTGCCATGTCGGGCACCTCTGCCGGGTTCCATGCGCTCACCATGATACGGCGTGAGTCTGGGTGGTGCTTGATGAGGTCCACGCATTGCTGAATCTGGTCGATGGTGCCACCCTTGTAGTCTGGCCATGAGCGCCACTGGTGACCATATACGGGACCGAGCTCACCGTTCTCGTCGGCCCATTCGTTCCAAATACGCACGCCGTTTTCCTGAAGATAGCGTATGTTGGTGTCGCCGCTAAGAAACCACAGCAGTTCATGTATTATCGACTTGAGGTGCAGTTTCTTTGTCGTAAGCAACGGGAAACCGTCACTCATGCGGAAACGCATCTGATGTCCGAACACGCTTTTCGTGCCGGTGCCTGTGCGGTCTGTTTTCACCGCGCCTTCGTTCATTATACGTTGAAGCAGGTTTAAATACTGTTGCATTTCAATGTTTTTGGATTGTTTGGTTGAACAATATGCAAAGTTACTGTTTTTCATTGGAAAAGCCAAATAAGTGATGTGTTTTTTTGTTTTAAGCCAACAAAAAATTGGCTATTTCACGTTTTCTTTGTACCTTTGCATGGCAAATTGAAATTATTATAAGCGAATATGTTAAGAAGGATGATGCTCGCCATTATTGCTGTGGCGGGAATATGCACGGCAAGTGCGCAGGATGATATAGAGGGAACAGTGGGAATGGATGTTGTTTCACGTTATATATGGCGTGGCCAGGCATTGGGTGATGCCGCCGTGCAGCCCACGGCCACCTTGTCGTATAAGGGTCTGTCACTGACGGCATGGGGTAGTTTTGGCTTTATTGACAAGAAAGATGCGAAAGAGTTTGACCTCACATTGGAATATGCCAGCAAGGGATTCAGCATAGGTGTGGGAGACTATTATTTCTCATACTACGGTGCGGAGAACAACTACTTTGAATACCGGGCACATGACACGCAGCATGTGTGGGAGGCGTACGTGGGGTATGACTTCGGTCCTTTGGCAGCGAAATGGTACACCAACATTGCCGGTGACGATGGGGTGAACAAAAGCGATGAGAGAGCGTACTCATCTTACCTGGAACTGTCGGCGCCATTCAAGTTGGTTACTTGTGATTGGACGGCGACGGCAGGCATAGTGCCATACGCTACATCGTTTTATGCCGATGCCAACGGTTTTGCTGTGGTAAACTTGGCATTGCGCGCCACGAAGGATATACCTGTATATAAGAAATTCAGCATCCCGGTGTTTGTGGAAGGCAGTTGCAACCCCAGCACGAAGAAAGGCTATCTGGTGTTGGGATTTACTCTGAGAAAGTGAAAAGTGAAAGGTGAAAAGTGAAACCTGGAGCCTATTACATATAATATATGAAAGAATTTGTGATTTCAGAAGCACGCGCAGAAACGGCGGTGCTCGTAGGATTGATAACGCCTCAGCAGAATGAGGATAAGACAAAGGAATATCTGGATGAGTTGGAGTTTCTTGCCGATACAGCCGGAGCTGTCACTGTGAAGCGCTTCACGCAGCGAGTGAACGGCCCCAGCAGTGTGACGTATGTGGGAAGCGGAAAACTACAGGAGATACGCCAATATATAGAAGAGCAGGAAAAGGCTTACGATGAATGGAACGAAGAACTGCACTATCCCGAAGAAGGTGAAGGACCGCAGCCTGTGGGTATGGTGATATTCGATGATGAATTGTCGGCCAAGCAGATGCGCAACATCGAGGCAGAACTGAAGGTGAAGATACTTGACCGCACCAGTCTGATACTCGACATCTTTGCCATGCGTGCACAGACCGCCAATGCCAAGACACAGGTGGAGCTGGCGCAGTACAGATACATGTTGCCGAGACTGCAGCGCCTGTGGACGCACCTTGAGCGCCAGGGCGGTGGCTCAGGCAGTGGCGGCGGCAAAGGCTCCGTGGGACTGCGCGGTCCGGGTGAGACACAGTTGGAGATGGACCGCCGTATCATCCTCAACCGTATGTCGCTGTTGAAAGAACGTCTGGCAGAGATAGACAAGCAGAAGACCACTCAGCGCAAGAACCGTGGTCGCCTGATACGTGTGGCACTGGTGGGATATACCAATGTGGGAAAGTCAACCATCATGAACATGCTTGCCAAGAGTGAGGTGTTTGCCGAGAACAAACTCTTCGCCACACTCGACACAACGGTGAGAAAGGTAGTCATAGAGAACCTGCCGTTTCTGTTGGCAGACACCGTTGGATTTATCAGGAAGTTGCCTACTGACCTTGTTGACTCGTTCAAGTCAACGCTTGACGAGACACGCGAAGCAGACCTGCTGTTGCATGTGGTTGACATATCGCACCCTGATTTCGAGGAGCAGATTAAGGTGGTGGAGAAAACGCTTGCCGACCTTGGCTGCGCTGACAAACCGTCCATGATAGTCTTTAACAAGATAGATGCATACAAATGGACGGAGAAAGAAGAGGATGACCTCACACCCGTGAAGAAAAACGAGATATCGCTCGACGAACTGCGTAATACATGGATGGCGCGCATCAGTGAGGACAAGAGTCTGAACAACCTTGGGTGTATCTTCATCTCAGCAAAGGAGAAGCAGAATATAGATGAGTTCCGCAGCGTAGTATATAAGAAGGTGCGTGAACTGCATGTACAGAAATATCCATACAACGATTTCCTCTGGTATGAAGAGGGATAATCAGTTTTTCAGTTTCTTTGTAATCTTTCTCAGTCCGGTGAGCATCTCCTGATAAGCAGAAAGTTGCTCACGGTGTGATGTCGTGGCGAATGTCAGGGTGTCTGGAGCAGGTCCAAACTGGTCTGGGAAGATAATCATGAGGTTTGTTCCATGATAGTGCTCTGTGAGTTCCTCAGGCAGTCGCTCCAGCGCAGGTTTGTATGACACAGTGCCCTGGCGTGCCGTAACGACAACCAGCATTTCGTCAGGGTTGGTAGTTTCGGCAAGGTCGATGACACCGACCCACTTAGGCATGGAAACAAATTCTGCCCTTATGTTGCGGTGTTTCTTCTCAGTATATTTCTTTATTAATACGATTGAATCCTCGCGACCGTAGAATACTATGCGGCAGCCTATCGCTCCAACGAAACGGCACAGACGTTCGAGCCAGCGATAGAATCCCGGTTCATATTCCGCCCTTGACGGAACGGCTACGCGTACGGCACGAAGCGTGCTGAAAGGTTGTGTGCAGCGTGCGATGATAATTTGTCGTGAGAGTCCGTTGAATACGCTTTGGGCGAACTCACCCCAGAACACACGGCTAGAATTGGGGTGTATGTGAGTGCCGAAGATAATCTCAGAACAGTCATACTCCTTGAAAGCGTGCTTGATGCCATTGCCGATATTCGTGGCAAGGCGGACCTGAGTCTGCAACCTTACATCAGAAGCACTGGCGCGTTGCACCATCTGGTCGAGCAACTGCTGTCCGCGGCGTTGGTTCTGGTCTGCCTCCTCGTCATCGTAAACCACATTGAGGGCTATCAGTCCACGGTTCAGTTCCGGATTGCGCATCATTATGGCAAGGTTAAGCAAGGTATTGCATGTTTCAGGATATTTCACCGGTATGAGAATCTTCTCGTCGTCCCCCTTCTTCTCGTCGTCATCCTTCATCTGTTCGCGGTTGAGAACCACATGCCTTGCCGCGCGGTCGGTTACTATGGTAGAGATGATGCACGTGAAGAGTATCATCACCACCACGCCATTGAGCATGTCGTCGCCAACGAGGTAATGTCCCGGTGATATTTCCAGCCTCATACCGATCATCACGATAGCAATGCCGGCAGCGGCATGTGCAGAGGTAAGGCCAAACATAAGATGTCCCGACAGCCAAGGCTGGCGCAAGGCAAGGCATGAGATGTATGCAGCGAGGGCCTTGCCGAGTGTGCCTACAATTACGATGCACGCTACTGTGGCAATGATTTCGCTGCCTGTGAAAAGCAGACGCAGGTTGATGAGCATGCCGACGCCGATAAGGAAATATGGAATGAATATCGCATTGCCGATGAACTCGATGCGGTTCATCAAAGGTGAAAGCGGTGGAACGTAACGGTTGAGTATCAGTCCGCTGAGGAATGCTCCAAAGATGCCTTCAAGTCCTACGAGGTCACACAGTGCGGCGCTGAGAAACATCATGGACAGCACAAAGATAAACTGCATCACAGAATCGCTGTAGCGACGCAGGAACCATCGGGTAAGCCTTGGTATAAGGAACAAAAGTAGTGCGCAGTATGCCACGAATTTGAGGAAGAAAAGTCCCCAGAACAAAGCATCAGGTTGTTTGGCACCATCGCCTGCAGCCCCAGTCGCTGCCGCCACTACAACGAGGGTGATAAGCAGCGAGAGCATAGAGGCACCAACAGAGAGTGTGGTGACATAGTGCTTCTGCAGTCCGAAACGAGCAACTAAGGGGTAGGCTATAAGCGTGTTGGTTGACATGATGCAGCTGAGCAGCACCGCAGCCAGATGAGAATATCCCAGCAACCATATAGACGCCATATACATGAGGGCGAAAGGTACGGCAAACGTAAGCAGGCCAAAGAGTCCTACCTGACGGGCATTCTTCTTCAAACCCTCAAGATCCATCTCAATGCCGGCGAGGAACATGATGTAGAGCAGCCCCACACGTCCGAAGAGTTCGAAACTGGAATCGCGTTCAAGGATGTTGAAACCATATTTCCCCAGAACGACACCGGCCAACACCATGCCGATGATGTGGGGAATGCGTAACTTACCCATTACGATAGGCGCAAAGAGAATTGTGACAAGCACAATGAAAAACACCATCGTGGGGTTAGTAATAGGGAAATATTGTGTAAGTTCAAGCATCTTATTTAAGGTTTATCAATAAAATCTACTGCAAAGTAACAAAAAAAAACTGAATTATGCTAATGTTTCAACAAAAATTTGTAATTTTGCAAGGAAATAGTGAATTGAGAGAAATAGCAAAGATATAGTAAACAGTAAATTAAAAAGATATAATAAAGAAAATGAAAGTAGCAATCGTAGGCGCCAGTGGCGCAGTAGGACAGGAATTTCTCCGTGTCCTTGACGAAAGAAATTTCCCCCTTGATGAACTTGTACTGTTCGGCTCACAGCGTTCTGCCGGTACAAAATACACGTTCCGTGGCAAGGAGTATGAAGTAAAACTGTTGCAGCACAACGATGACTTCAAGGATGTTGACATCGCCTTCACCAGTGCAGGCGCAGGCACATCGAAGGAGTTTTGTGAGGACATCACAAAGTATGGTGCTGTGATGATTGACAATTCCTCTGCTTTCCGTATGGAAGACGATGTGCCCCTCGTGGTACCTGAGTGCAATGCAGAGGATGCCCTAAAGCGTCCGCGTGGCATCATTGCCAACCCTAACTGTACAACCATCATGATGGTGGTGTGTCTGCAGCCATTGGAGAAACTCTCACACATCAAGCGCATACATATCGCTTCTTACCAATCTGCATCAGGTGCAGGTGCTGCCGCTATGGCAGAACTGCAGCAGCAGTATAAGGAACTGGCCAACGACGAGCAGCCTACGGTAAACAAGTTCGCATATCAGTTGGCTTACAACGTTATTCCTCAGATTGATGTGTTCCAGGACAATGGTTACACTAAGGAGGAGATGAAGATGTTCAACGAGACAAAGAAAATTATGCACACAGATGCTCGTTGCTCTGCTATGTGTGTCCGCATCTCATCACTCCGTGCACACTCTGAGGCTGTATGGATTGAGACTGAACAGCCTATCAGCGTTGAGGCTGCACAGGAGGCTCTTCGCAATGCAGAGGGTGTGACGCTCATTGACGATCCGAAGAAGGTTGGTGCAAAGGCTAATGCCGACGCTACAAAGGAAACTATGGAAGGCCTGCCTTACCCAATGCCGCTTTATACTGCAGGTAAGGATGACGTTTATGTAGGTCGTGTGCGTGAAGACCTTGCCAACGACAACGGTCTGACATTCTGGCTTTCTGGCGACCAGATCAAGAAGGGTGCTGCCCTCAATGCTGTTCAGATTGCCGAGTACCTCATTAAGGTTGGTGACGTGAAGTAAACACCTAAGAGATATAATAGAAAATGCGGAAAGGTTAGATAGCCTTCCCGCATTTTTTTTCTACTTATTGGATTTTGCTTTTATCTTTTCGAGCAGCCACTCCATGTGTTGCCGTTCCATGTTTTCACTCGTCCAGTGCTCGTTGATGGGAGTGATGAACGCTTCCTTCTCGCATGAGAGAGTGTTCCATGCGGCATAGCTCGTGGTTGGTGAGCATGTGCTGTCGTTGTATCCCCACGTCATGCGGACAGGGCATTTTACATAACGACAGAAATTTATAACATCATAGTAAGCCAGTGTCTTGATATTCTGTGGTGTCAAGATGCTTGGGTCTTTCCAGTTCGGATATCCGCCTGTGCGTCCTTGTTCGGCATAAGCTGCCATGTCTGTCAAAGCAGGGTGGTTGGCCACACACAGGGTAATGTCAGGGCACAGGGCTGCAGTAATCAGAGCCAAAGCACCACCCTGTGAACCACCTTGAATGGTGAGGTTGTGGCCGTCACATTCGGGCAACGACTGCAGATAGCGCATTGCAGCATACATACCACCATAAACGTGCCGCATGTAGTAACGTTCGCGATTGTCAATGCCATTGGTCAGGTAACCGTTGTCACGGCTTGCGAAAGCCTGTTGAATGTCTTTGAAATCCTGTTCGCTCCATGTGGGGTTCATACCGTGTATCTCCACTTCGAAACGGATAAAGCCATTCTCTGCATAATACTTGTGCCGCAGAGGTTCCTTAATGGTCTTTACGCCAGCGCCCGGAGGGCACATCACTGCTGCATGACTGCCTTTGGAAGCATTCTTGGGCATGGTGAGATAACCATATATATAATGCTCGCGATCGGTTCTGAGTTTTATTAGCCAGCAGTCAATCTTGTCTGTGCAGTATTCAGGTGCCGGGGTCCGGCTTATCTCAATGGGATTCTCGTATTGTTTAAGAGTTTCGGCCCAGAAAGACTTGAAATCATCAGGCTCTTTGGTGTATGGCATAATCTTGCTTACGCTGTATCCCACTTTGACGTGATGCTTGGTTGTCATACCGTCAACGACAGCAGTCATGCGCAAATCCTGAAATCCAGGATTCTTCCGTGAACCGATGTTGATAGTGGCTTTACCGTTCTTTATGGTTGTCCTGCCTTTGCTTGTGGCAGTCAGCATATCGGGGGCAATCTCGTATGTCAATTCTGCTCCATCAACGGCTACACCATATTTATATAGTTGTATTTCTATTGTGGCTTTCTCGCCGGTTTCATACAACCAGTTGCTATGATCGGGAGTGGCAACCCATAGGAAATCGCTGCGATAGGGATAGTTCTCCGCTTGCATGGTAAGTGCAAACAGAGGGAATAGTAGGATGATGAGATTGCAATAAAATATCTTCATGTGTTTTAACTTGTTATTCATTGTGTGTCGTCGTCTTTCTTCTTTTTCTTTGAGAATAGTTTCTTGAACAATGAAGTCTTTTTCTTGTTTGTTGTATCATTGTTGTCTGTTGTATTCTCCTTTTTTTCTTTCTTGTTTAATTTCAGATGTGGCTTCATGCGGAACGACTGTTCTTTGTCAGTCTGGTGGTATATGAAATCGCAGATGACACTTATCAGTTTCTGTTTAGCAGTCACCGTACCTGTAGCGTCAGCACCATCGCTGGTCATGTCGGCATGAATGTCGCTGAAACTTATAATCTTGTATTTCGCTCCGTCAATAGTGGCTTTAAGCCATCCCTGTGGCAGTCGTCCTCCATTCTTCCTGCCGCGTTTTGATGAAGTGTTGAAACTGTAGGATGCCCGGGCATTGCCTATTTGCAGGCCTTTGATGTTCATGATGCTGCCGAGGTCAACAGCATCGGTGCTCATCGTTCCGGTCATGTATTTGCTTCTGCCATCAAGGGTAAAGGCGAAGTTTACATTGCCATATTTAGTGCCGAGTCGTCCGCTTATATCTTCACGCTTGTAGTATATGCCCAGCGTGCCGTTGTATGTAATATCGCCTATGGCCGCCATCTGTTTCATCATCTTTAGTCGTACATGTTTGGCGAAATGACTGACTATCTGTTCCTTTATGCCACCGCGTGCGCTTAGGCTTATACCGTTGAAATGCAAGCATAAGTTTTGTTTCTCCAACGTGTTGCACAAGTCACCGCTGCTTGACAACGATAGCCTTCTGTCTTGTGTCGTGACACGTATGTTCTTGAATAGAAGTCTTTTCAAATCGCCTCCCACTGTTACTGTAAGTTCGAGTGGCGTGGTGAAGTTTGCGAGTGGTGGTGCAAAAGGTCGTGCTATGTCGGTGAGCATGACATGTGATGACACATTGCAGTCGTTGGTCAATCGGAACAATCGTGTCTTGTCCTGCAACAGTTCTGCAGAAATCTTTTTTATGTCCACAGTCGTGTGGGCAAGGGCTATGCGTGTGCCGTTGAGTGTGATGTCGTTGCCATAGCGTTCTATCTCCGTCTGCAAACGCCTGATGTTGATGCCACTTTGCTTCTCGTTGAGTGTCATCTGGTTCAAGGTCATCAGCAGGGTGTCCTTGTTTGCTTTGTGAATTGTGGCGTCAAGGCCAACCACGAGGGTAAGATGACCAGGGTCGAACCAACCTCTGTGTGGCCGTCCTTTGTTTTTGCGGGGACGGTGGTTATTGTATGAATATTGCAATCCGTCAATGGTGATATGCTGGTTCTTTATGCCGCGTCCCTCCGGTTCTTGCTCCTGTGTGATGACTTTGCTTATTGTGGCTTTGTCAAAAGCTAAGTGCATATCTGAGTTTAACTCATTTATTTTCACGTTGCATAGAGTGAAAGCCTTGGTGGAATCGTCGGCCAGGCTGCATTGCAGTTGGGCTTGCAGGTCTTTTAGATTTATGTGTGCAGGGTCGAACTTTCCTTTGTCTTTGCGTGGCAATGAGCGCACGTCCCATGTCAGATGGGTGCGGGAGACCTCTGCCACGACGGTGTCCATAACCAGACGGAAGAATTTTTCTTTTGCCTTGTCTTCTTTCTTTTCGCCTTTTTTCTTTAGTTCGTCAATTACAAACTGGTAGTTGGCGGCAGAGTCTGGATGCACCTTATATAATAATAGTGTAGCTCCGCTTAAACGGATATTTCTTACTCCCACCTCTCGATGCCAGATGTGTGACAGGTCGAGTGCACCCTCAAGGGTGTCCACACGCAACATTGGCTCGTTGCTGCGGTCGTCAATCTCAACATTGTTCAAGGTCATTTCGCCTTTAAACAGGCTGATTCCTATATGTCCTACCGCAACGCGTGTGTGGAGGGTTTCCTGTAATGTTTGCAAGGCTTTGTCGTAAAGCCATTGCTGTCCGCGCTCTGTCTGTAAAAACAGTGCTATACCGCATAATGCTAAAACCACTGTCAGCACGATGCCAAGGATAATCATCATCACGGTTCTAAGCATACGATTACAAAATTAATATGTTTGAGTAAATTATGCAATAGGTTTACGCAACTTTGGAATAATTCTCCCTTATGTTTTGCATAAAAAGACCCCATCAGGTGATGCTATTTTCCACTTATAGGGAAAAGATAGAATTGTCGGTTGCTTTTGTAGTCAAGCATCCACTGGTCAAGTATGATGTGGTCGTCGATGGCCGTTATCGTAATAGTGTGACGGCCTTTTGTCATCATGGCTTCTGTTGTTCTGATGGATTGCTGTCGCAATACGTTTTGTTTCCAACGCTCCGAACGGTAGGGTTCTTTCAGAGAGTATATGACAGGTTCTGCACCATCAATGCTGACGGAATATCTGATATTCCCTTTGTCATTTGCTTGTGTCGGAATAAGTGCCGTGCGTATTACAGCATTGCCATCGCGTGGGGCGTCAAAATAGAATTGTAATGAGGCGCCTTTGTGTATGGCTACGGCATTCATGGAGTGTCCGAGCATTTCTACTGGTTGCACGGAACCGAAGGCGTTGTCATAAGAACATGCATTGCGCACCACACAACCATCGAGACTGGTTTCATTTATCGGACGACTCTTTGTGCGGCGAAGTGTTATGCTGTCGGTAACTGTGAAATCCTTGAAAACGGGTAGGTCGCGTGGATGGCTGTTCATCATACCGCGCCATTTGCCTTCGAGCATCTCGTTATATTGCTTGGTCAATGTCTTTATTTTTTCTTGTGCTTCAATGGCAGACAGTGTGTCGCCTGTTTGAGCCAGCAAGTGTTTGTGTGCCATTGCTGATGCACATTGTATGGGGTAGAGTACATGTGCAAAGTATGAGGGGCTGTTCTCGTTTTCTGACTGAGGCTGTACTGTTTCTTCTATCTCCTCCCATTGCTCGAGATAACGCTCAAGTTCACCGCCAAATTCGGTCTCAGAGAATTCTGTTCCTTGTGGCTGTGATAATCCCCGTGGATATATCTTTTTGTCCAGCTCAGTTTGTGTCCACCCCATGAATTCCGGCTTTCGCATGGCTGTGAGTTTGTAGAAACATTCCATTGCTGGCGCTATGCGTGTGGCTGTCTGTGTACCAAATTGCTGTGTCAGCCATTCGGACAGGTGCCTTCTCAGTGATGTGGGAGTGATGCTGTCGATGTTCCACGCCATGTCCATTGCAAGCGAGAGGTCGTATGCGGCAACTTTCGGGTCATGCACGTTCATTATCCATATCTTTCGTGCATTGTGGTCGTATGCTTGTTTCAGTTCGTTGTATATCAGACCGGGTTGTGTTGTGGTGAGCCATAGATGATCGTGTGGCCTTCCCCAATATGAAAGGTGATAGTAGATGCCTGCTCCACCACTGCGTTGCTGTTGCAGAGAATCGCTGAGTCGTGTCATGTAACCATAGTTGTCGTCGCACCACATCAGTGTCACGTCGTCAGGTACGCGGAGTCCACGCTCGTATATCTCAAGTACTTCCTTGTATGGTATGAACACTTGCGGCACTTGTTCTACATTCTTGTTGTAATGTTTGGCAATGAGGTCACGTTGACAGTCTATGACACTTTGTAGTCCGTTTAGTTTCTCTTCCATAGTTTTTACTCCTTCCATCGAACCGTCATGTATTCCTCGCATACCAATGGTGAAAAGACCTTCATTACCACGCATTTCGTCAAGGCGTTCTGCCCAGTAACTCTCCACTTCCTTGCGGTTTGTGATAAAATTGTATGCTCCGCGTTTTTGGGAGTTCCATTCGCCTACGTTGTTGCGCAACAGAGGCTCACAGTGTGATGAACCGATAACGATACCACAGGAATCTGCCATTTCCTTGTTGCCTTTGATCATAAAAAAGGCTTTTGATGCTTCGTGCATGGCTGGCCACATGCAGTTTGCCTTCAATCGCAGCAATAATTGGAAAATGCGTTTGTTGGCGTGTGGCCCGATGGTTTTTGGGTTTTGTTTTGATGGACCACCTTCGTTCATGTTGTCTGCCCAGTTTAATATTGAGAAGTCTTCATCGTTGATGAATATTCCGCGATATTCCACGCTTGGTGCTTGCAATGTTTGGAAGGTATTGTCAAGAGTGAGCGTTTCTTTCTTTTCAGGGACGACGTCTCCCCACCATATCCATGGTGACACGCCGGCCAGACGTGACAGTTCAAGCAGACCGTATGCCGCACCACGTCCGTTGTTGCCTATGATGATGATTTTCCCATTACGCACGCCAATGAAGAATGCATCCTTGCAATTCCTTAGTTTGGCGCTGAGTGCATTCATACGGTCAAGCGAGGTGATGATTCTTGGCGTGGCTTTGTCGAGTTGGTAGATTTCAATCTTTCCTGCCTTGGTCCCTTTCTTCTTCTTGTTTATGACAGGTTGCGCTCCTGTGACGGCCAGCATGTCTTGTGAGAACATATCCAGTGCTATGTCAACCACAGGGGAGTGGTTGCCTACGACATCCAGATGTATGGCTTTCGTTCCGTCAAACCATGTTACAGCCCGTGTTGATATTGACACGGTGAGCATAATCGTTAAAACAGATATATAAGAAAAGGTTTTTCGCATCGTATTTTTGCTTATGGTGTTGTTTACTTTATTATTTTTGCCTCTCCATGAAAGGTGCATATCTCTCGTGCCAGTTCGTTCATGTTGTGAAAGCGGGAGAAGTCGGTGTTTGCTGGCACGATTCCATGTATTGGACTCTGTACACTATCCATTTTGTCGAGTGCCCATGGGGACAATATCAGCAGTCTGCCGTTGATGCATGCGTTGAGGCGTTTCTTATCGGGCTTCCATGATTTGTCGATGGGCTCTTTCTGCAGATGAATGAGTGGCAGACCTTGTTCCAGGCAGTCATTCTTAATCTGTAGCTCTCCCTTTGATATGCCAGGTGTCACCAATACGGTGAAGCCGTCTCTGGCAGACCGCATCCATTCGTTTCGCTCTTGCTGGAAGAGTGTGGTGAGTTCGTAAGGCTTTCCGTCATTGTCGCGGCGATGACAGAACACTTGTTCCTTGTTTGCCCATTTCAACAGAAACAGATTGCCGAAAGCAGCGTAGTCGCGCCCTGCTATATTCACGTGCATGCGCTGTTCTTGGAATTGTGGGTACAACTTCCGGTATATGGCTCGTCGTGGATTGTCAGTAACATAGTTGAGCATGGCTTCTCGCTCACCTTTGTTCATGCGGATTACATCGTCGTATTTCTCTTCAAAGACAGGCAGCTGTTCTTGTGTGGCATCGTCTTGCTTCTGCCATTGGTTGGAGCACGCGACCTTGAATGTCTGTATGATTTTGCCAAGGCTCCAGTTCATACGCTCTTCCACTTCTATCACTCCGTGCCAATGGTCTGGCATGACTACCTGCGCCAACAGTTTTATTTTGTTGCCATGTGATGCTTGGGCTTCGGGCATCAGTTGCCACAGGTCTTTTACCGTCTGACCCAATGCAGTCAGGTCGGTTGCAGGATTACGGACGTCCATGTTTAGTTTGCCAAAAAGGGGCAAACACTCTCTCGTAACCAGCGTTATGAGGTAAAGGCCACGATCGTAATTGTCATGGCCTGCGTTGCGTGGGCGGTATGGGGTGGAGTTAATCATAATGTCAGTTGTCGGTTTTCTTTGCTGTAATGCTGAGGCTCGTCCAAGCGTATATGCCGAGCAATGCCACGAGTAATGTCTGCAGTGTGTGGACTATGAGCACGAAATAGAGCGCTTCGTTGTCTGCTACACCATACAGAATCAGCATGGTCTTTACTGCAAAATGCCATGAGCCGGCTCCGTTGGGCGTCGGCACCAGTACGGCTACGCTGCCGACGATGAATGTCACAAGTGCACACGTTAGGCCAAGTGACGCTGTTCCTTCAAAGCAGAAGAATGTGAGGTAGTAGTGTAGGAAATACGCTACCCATATTGCTATGCTGTAGAAGATGAATAATGGAACATTGCTTACCTTCCGTAATGACATTACACCGTCAATGAGTCCGTGCAGCGTGGTGCGTACCTTGTCATACACAGACAAGTGCTTGAGGAAGAAATAACCGGCAACCAAAGTGACTATTGCACACAGTGCCACTACGAAATAACCCGCTGTGGAGAAACCTCCGAGAAAACTTGTCAAGGCATCGAGACGCGTGCCGGTGCGTGAGAAGAAAGAGATGAACACAGGCAACTGCAGAAGTATTACCAAAAGGGTTATCAGAAGAACTATCAGTGAGTCAACGGCACGTTCTGTAACCACGGTGCCCAGTGCCTTGGCGAAGTTCGTGCCGTCTTTCTTTGCCAACACTCCGCAGCGCATAAATTCACCGATTCTCGGTACTATGAGTGACGAGGCGTATGATAAAAATATGGCATCCACGCATGTTCTTGTGCGGGGATGCTCGTCAAGGGGCTCCAGTGATTGGCGCCATCTCCATGCACGGAATGTTTGTGCCAATATGCCGAAAGGCATTGATAGCAGCATCCACCACCAGTTCATCTCGTGCAGCAATACGTTACGTATGCTTTCGAGGTCGAAATCACGGTACATCCAATACAGAATTGCTCCGCCCAACATTATGGGCAGGCAGATGTTTAGAGTCTTGCGTATATATCTGCGGTTCACTTCTTGTTAGTTGTTGAAATAAAGGTGGTGTTTAGTATGACTCCACCTATGAAGTATTAATTATAGAGCAAAGTTACAAAAAAAAGTTGATTTATTTGTTCGTTTTGATATTTTTTTTTAATTTTGCAAGCAAATAATACTTACAACATTTGAAACAAGTAAGACCAAAGAAAAATCTCGGACAGCATTTCCTGACCGACCTCGGCATAGCGCGTCGTATAGCAGACACAGTGGATGCCTGCCCCGATATTCCTGTCTTGGAGATAGGTCCGGGCATGGGTGTGATGACACAGTACCTTTATCCAAAACAGCGTGAGTTCAAATGCGTTGAGATAGACAGGGAGTCTGTGGCTTATCTGACTGAAACATTTCCTAAACTGCGTGGCGGCATCATTGGTGACGATTTCCTGCGCATGGATCTTAACGAGGTTTTTGGTGGCAGGCAGTTTGTCCTTACGGGGAATTATCCCTACGATATCTCGTCGCAGATATTCTTCAAGATGCTTGACAACAAGGACCTGATACCTTGTTGTACGGGTATGATTCAGCGTGAGGTGGCGTTGCGTATAGCAGCAGAGCCGGGCAATAAGCAATACGGCATATTGTCTGTGTTGATACAGGCGTGGTATGATACAGAATATCTGTTTACGGTTGATGAGACGGTGTTCAATCCGCCACCGAAGGTGAAGTCGGCGGTGATACGTATGACACGCAACGACCGCACCTCCATAGGTTGTGATTGGGAATTGTTCCGCCGCGTCGTAAAGACGGTGTTTGGACAAAGACGCAAGATGCTGAGAGTAAGCCTGAAGCAAATACTCCCGGATTTTAAGAGTGACGATGCTTTCTTCACAAAACGTCCAGAACAACTGTCGCATGAAGAGTTTGTAACGTTGACGAATTTAGTAGAAAAACAACTGAAAAACTAATAAAATTTATGAAGAAACTTATTGCTTTAATTGCATGCGTCATGCTGTCTGCAGGCGTTGCCAATGCTCAATTGGAGGAGGTACTCGGCAAGGTGGCTTCTGCCGCCACCGGTGCAACAAGTGGTAACAGCACATTGAGTGCTTTGACAGGTATCATCAGTAGTAAACTTATACCGACGTCGCAGCAAATTATAGGTACATGGACATATCAGGAGCCTGCTGTCATGCTCACAAGCGACAATGCATTGAAAAACGCTGCCAGTGCTGTAGCAATGAAGTCGGTAGAGTCTAAGTTGCAGTCATATCTGACGAAGGTGGGTATCACAAAGGGTAATATGTCAATAACATTCAACAGCGACAAGACTTTTACAATCAACCGTAAGGGCAAGACAATCCGCAGGGGTACTTACACAATGAACGACAGTGAGGTGGTGATGACCTTCAAGGGTAAGAAAAATCCATGTAGGGTTACTCCTCAGCTTGATAACGGCTCTCTCGTTATTGTCATGGATGCTACGAAACTCAAGACGTTCATGCAGAACATCGGCTCAAGTGTTTCGCAACTGTCAACCATCGTCAGCTTGATGAAGACCATGGACGGTATGAAACTCGGTGTGAGGATGACAAAGTAATCATTTGACCGTTTTTACATACTTAACAATAAAAAGTAACGGCGCTGCAATTCGTATTATAATTGCCGCGCCGTTACTTGTTTTTATTCTGTTACTATCACACCGCCCATAGGCTGTAAGGTAACTTTCAGTTTACCGTTCTTGTCAACCTTCATGGTTTTCTTTGACGGGGTGGGGAATAACTCGTCTTTCTTCAGCGGCTCATCATTATATACCGTTACCGATTGTCCAGCAAACATTGGCAGTGTCAGCGTCAGTGTCTTTGCAGTGTTCTCACCATTCAGTCCTGCTGCATACCATTTCCCTGCTGTTGACTTGCGGGCAAGTACGGCATACTTCGTTGGATAACCGTCAATGTATTGCGTCTCGCTCCATGCTGTCGGCACGCTGCGCAGGAAGTCAAGTTGGAACTGCTGCAGTTCGGTGAGGTTGCTTTCCTGCAGGTCAATGCACTGTATTGTGGTCTGGTTTATTATTGCGGCAGCCATCTCGAAAGTGTCGCTTGTGTAGCGACGGTGGCGGCTTTTGTTGTCTTTGCTCATGTAGTGGTTCATCATCGTGCCACCCCAGTCCATGCTTGCCACCGTGTTGCGGCAGAATGGATGCATGGTAAGTTCAAAGCCTTCCTGCTTTGCGTGATACTCAGAGAAATATACGTTCTCGGATGCCAGCACAGCCTCTGATGCAACAAAGTTAGGGTACATGCGTTCCCAACCTCTTGGGAGCGTGCAACCGTGGAATATCACCTGTATGCCGTGACGGTTGGCATCACTCAATATATCCTCATATTGCTGCATGGTCTGCTGCTTGTCGCCGCCGAAGAAATCCACCTTTATTCCCTTTACACCAATTCTTTCCATCCAAGCCATCTCACGCTCGCGTGCTATAGCGGTGTTCATGCAACTACGTGGTCCTTGCGGTGCATCGTTGATATATCCGTTACTGTTGTACCAGAGCATCAGGTTCACTCCTTTCGACTGGGCATAGCGACTCAGTTCCTCAATGCGGTCGCGACCTATCTGCACATCCCAGAAACCGTCCACCAGACAGTATTCGTAACCCATTGCTGCGGCGGTGTTGATGAATGACACCTGATCGTCATAGTTCACCGAATTGTCCTGCCATATCAGCCACGACCATGTATAGCGGCCGGGTTTGTACTCGCGGCTTGCTTCGTACAGTGGTTTCACGACATCGTATGCTATCGTGGTCTCGGCGATAGGCTTAAGCGTCTCGCCTACGGTGATAGTACGCCACGGTGTCTCACCGGGCAGCATGATGGCAGGTGTTGCTGCACCCAGACCATGGTTCTCCTTCGGGTCGGGGTATGCTATGGTGTAGCCTGTGCCTTCTTTGTAGTCACTGAGGTGTGAACCGCAATAGTTTGACCCCACGCCAGTTTCGCTGACGAGTACCCAGCCATTGTCGTTCACCTTGAACAGGCAAGGGAAGGTGTATCCTTTGCCGAAGCGTGAGGGCTTGTTCATGGCATCGTCTGCCACATAGTCCTCCTCGTAGCTCGGTTTGGTGCTCATCCATCCGTAGTGGTCGGCAGGCGACTGCGGGCAGATAAATGTCGTTGTGCCTTCTGGCAGGTTGAAACTGGATGCCTCACTGTAGATGGTGGTACGTCGCGGCTCGTCTTTGTCTGTTGAGGTTGCTCCGCTGAAACTGTATTTGTATGCGATGTCGTTGTTGCTCACCTGCATGGTCAGTGTCATGGTGCGTCCACAGTCCTTCGCCGTGAAGTCCATCTCTGCTTTGTGCGCAGCATAGTGATTGCCGCCGGCTTTCGTACCGCGCATGGTGTACGTCTCATTGATGTCGCTTGTGCGCACCGCTGTCAGCGTGAGCCCCTGCGTGTAGTCGCCCATTTCGGTATTTACTCCGAGTCGTGAGGTGCGGAGCATGTCCTTACCATTGTAACATACGTCGTATGTCAACAGACCATCGTGCAGGTTTATGTCAACACACAGTTTTCCGTCTGGTGATGTCACCGTGGTGGTTTCTGCATTTGCAGTGAGCACCATTCCTCCTAATATAAATAAGGAGTAGAGTTTTTTTATCATAATTGTTGTTTAGTGAAGTTAGTGTTGTTTTTGTTCGTGTTACGCTGATTGGTTGTGCAAAGTTACACCTTTTTTATTATATATGCAAATTTTTTATTTAGATGTTGGCTTGTCGTTGTTTAGTATTCGCATGTATTCCTCGTATGGTATGTGCCGGCCTCCCATGGAACGGAACAACGGCGTTTCAAATTGACAGTCAATGAAGTGACCACCATTTTCTTCAAGGTTCTGCGCAAGGTGGACAAGGGCAAGTTTTGATGCATTGGGCACCAGCGAGAACATGCTTTCTCCGAAAAAGGCATTACGGAGGGTTACGCCGTACAGGCCGCCGACAAGTCTTTTGCCTTGACCCGTGGTTTGTGCCTCCCATACCTCAACGCTTGCAGCATAACCGAGCCGGTGCAGCTCAGTGTAGGCCCTGATGATGTCGGGGCCGAGCCATGCTCCGCTTTCGTAGTTGCGCCCGTCAACGTGCGAACAGCCGTTGATGACTCCCTCGAAATCGTGGTTGATGGTCACCTCGTATTTGTGCTGGCGCAGCAACTGCCGCATCGAGTGGCTGATGTGTATCTCGTTGGGGAAGATGACATAGCGCTCCAAAGGACAGTACCAGTGGGGCTCGTCGTAGAATTGAAACGAGTACCAAGGGAAGAAACCGTTGCTGTAGGCCAATAGCAAACGCTCCGTTGACAGGTCGCCGCCAATGGCACAGAAACCGTCTTCTTCTCCTAAGTGCGGGTCGGGGAACCATAAATCCTCGTCTAATTGATAAACTGCCATGATGTTTGAATGTTCTTTCTCGCAAAGTTACTAAAATAAATTTATTTCTCAAATGTATTGATGAAAAATATGCTTTGTCATGTGTTTTTCTACCCGATAATCCCATATCAAAACAGCAGTGTTTCGTATGGCTCTGCAATATGTGCCATATTACACTGTAAAAGCTATCGTATTACCATGTAAAAGCTATCATATTACACTGTAATACGATAGCTTTCACATTGCCCCCTGCAACCATCTGGAAAACAGGCGGTTGAAAAAACGGGGAGAGCCTCCTGCGCAACATTCGGCTTTTTTCGCGTTTTCCGCCACTGTTTTCCGCCTCTCACCATGACTCTGCCACCCCCTACACCTTATTAATATGCCCTCTCCTGTATTTTGCTTGACCCTAATCAATTTCGCACGTAAAAATGAAAGTTTTTTCTCAAAACCCTTGCCCATGTCGTGAAAAGTGTGTACCTTTGCACTCGCTTTCCGAAAAACGGCAGCACCTTGGCCAGCAGGCTTTGAGGAACCGC
>JAEEHW010000073.1 GCA_016281055.1 Prevotella sp. | reverse complement strand
TCAATCGAAGATTGGCGCACGACCGCTTCTGCGAATTTGCGAGTGACAATGTATCGCACGAAGCAAATAGTGCGTGTCAATCGTAGATTGGCGCACGACCGCTTCTGCGAATTTGCGAGTGACAATGTATCGCACGAAGCAAATAGTGCGTGTCAATCGAAGATTGGCGCACGTCTCTGATTTGCGAGTGCAAAGTTACAAAAAAAATATGAGATATGAGTCTTTACGCCATACTTTTTTATGAAAAGGCATAAAAAAGCCCCCGTGTGGGGAGGGCAGAAATTACCATTTGCCTGACAGACTATCTAGATGCATTATTCATTTAAGTGCCAAAATAAATAATTGTCATAAATGTTTGCGTATTTTGTAAAAAATACTTACCTTTGTATGTGTTCAAGGTAATTCATATCCTTTTTTGGATAATACTTGCCTTTAAATGGACATATTACTATCTACTATATATAATTCAAAAACATACAAAACAAATATAACTTCAATCATATATGAGAAGATTCATCATTATGACTATGTTCATGATTCTGTGCGTGAACGTAACCGTTGCAGGTGTGAAATTAACTGACTTGATAGGTAATTGGAAATACGTGCCAGCCGAAGGTGTGGTAATGGCAGGCGATATTATAATGAACATTTCCAATGTTTCCATGTCACAGTCCTTATACAGCAAGAAAAACAAAACAAAAAGTGATTTGTTTCATGCAAGTTTTTTCCTATCCGACACACCCGAAACACCATGGAACAGCAATCTGGTCGGCAAGGTCCAGTCAGGGTCCTATATAGTAAAAAATGTCAATGGTGGAGTTTCGTTGAGCGAGGTATCATTTGACAGTGAAGGGATGCTTGTTATTGCACCTTATAATTCAAATAATGGCATTACAATGAGATTCCGCAAAATGACTGATGAAGAAACTTCTGAGGTCAAGAGTGCAGAAATAGGTGACGAGATGGGATTGATGCAAGGATACGCCAAGGCCAAAAATATGGAAAAGCAATATCCGATGCTTTCAAACTACATTCCCGGTAGCTTAGCCTGGAAATTGAAAGATTTTATCTCACGATATAATACAAGGGACATGACGGTACTTAGAGTTGGCGGTCCGTTAAACGCCATTGACCTTTATATGCTCAGACTTTCGGGCGAATATAAGAATTTCTTCCCTAATGTCAACACGCTTGATTTGTCGATGGCATGGTTTGTTACCGACTCAATAGCTTATTTCAGCCATGAGTTAAAGAATTGCAATCATGATTACTTTAGTCATGTAGCCGGAATGCGCATGGTGAAAAATCTCAAGACTGACACTATAGGTGCATTATTCAAATCAGAGGGCGATGCTCTTGCCAATGTATGCTATGACAGATACGGATGGCTGGTAGAAGAGAAGAAAGACATTTCATATCGCCATTACTGCACAACGATAGACGACTGTGTAAGCGAATATTCCTTTATAAACATCCCATGGCTTAAACGCATAATATTCCCTATGTCAACCAGGGAAATTCATAAAAACGCTGTGGCATATTGTCCCAATCTGGTGGAAATAATAATACCGCAAAACGTAAATAGTGTTAACAAAGGAATCTTTGTTGGTAACCCCAATCTGACAACAGTCCAAGTGGCAGAAGACTCACATCTTTTGAAAATCTTTGACAAAGGTAAGAACAGGATTTTCTTAAACAACAATCCCAATCTCAGGATAGTAACTTATAAAACCAAGAAACCAGAAGTTACATTCACAATAAGAGGCAGATTACCAAAAGGTGTACGAACGATCCATGTCTCTGACTATACTAATCACAAATCACTCAAAGAACTGACAGCGGACAATAGCGAATTTGCTTTTGAAGTTACCGTGCCACAGTATTCTGTCATAGGCTTCAACAACCTTCGCAATGCGATTATTGCCGAGGGTGGTGATGTGTATATTGATATGACAACAGACTCACTTTCCGGCACTCCTCTCAATGACAAGCTTCACAAATACAACAAGTCATTGAGGGAGTGTGAGAAAGAACTGAGGGAGGCTCGCAAGGCACTTGATGAATACGCAAGCGTAGATAGCGTTGCAGTACTAAAAAAACGCGTAGATGATGCACAGAAAAAATTATACAGCTTCGTCAGCAGATATTTCTTGAGCAACTATGACAACTGTATTTCTACATATATGATGGCAAGATATGCCAGTGAAATGCCATTGGAAATGAGTTACATGCTGATAATGTCCTCTACATCCATCATGATGTCAGACCCGCTGCTCTATAATCCATGGAAATGGGTAAGAGAACACACACGCACTGTCCATCTGGATTGTCATGGTTATAGTGATCCACGCTTTATGCGCTCCCTGACCAATGTGAAGGCTGGCGAACTGCAAACCATGCTTACGGCAGATGAATGGAATAAAGTCAGAAGACTGAAGATAGACGGACAACTCAATGCTGGCGATATTCGCTGGCTAAGATCATTGTGCAGAGACAAGAATATGCAAGCATTAGACCTCAGTGATGCCGATATCGTGGATGAGAATAATAACATATCCACGTATATGCCCGACTCGGCATTTGCCTTTAACAGCAAATTGAAATACATAGCCCTACCCAAGAGTGTAAGAGTGATTGGCAAGAAATGCTTTTATGACTGTAACGGACTTGAAGACATAAAGATGAGCGACGAGGTGCACACCATATCATCAGAGGCTTTCGCAAGTGCAAGCAGTCTTCACGACTTCAAACTGCCATCCAACCTTGACCGGATAGGTCACAGAGCCTTCTGGCAATGCAGAAACATACGCAATATGATTCTGCCAAACAATGTGAAGCAGATAGGCATAAATGCCTTTGGCTTATGTATGAATCTTCGAAAACTCTATATCCCTGCCGCTACAAATATGATTGGCAGAGGTGTGGTAAGCAATTCACCGAGTGTTGTCGTCAATATAGACAAAGAAAACAAAGACTATAAGGAAATCTCTAATGTAATCGTTGGCTGTACTGACGAAGCCCGTAAAGCTATCCACCAGACATCCATAAAGTAACAAAAAGCGGAAATATGCTTACACTTTGATTTTCTCAACCCTCATTTCCTTGCGATATTTGAAAATATTTCCCGTCTGGTTTCGTACAGCCGAAAATAGCGGATTTTGCAAATCACTGATGATTAACACCTTAATTTTTGAGGCTATTTTTTTGCTTTGTAAAATCTATCAGATTACGCTGTAAAACGCCCGTTTTGCGTTGTGAAAGCATAGCTATTACATGGTAAAAGCATACATATTACAATGTAAAAGATGCCTAATTACATTTTGATGGTTATTTCCTATTATGAAAACGCATAAAAAAGTGCCGTCAGAACCTCTATTTTGAGTTTCCCGACGGCACTTTTCGTTTTGACACTTTGTAAACCAAAACGGGGCAGAACCTATCAAAGTGCCAAAACTTGTTTCATTCTTTCAACTTTACAATTTTTCAATTCTTGTTGTTGCCTCCCACAGATCCCACAGATTACTCAGATTTGCAGACAAATAACGTTAATGACGTTAAATTTTTCACTCTTCACTTTTCACTCTTCACTCTGAGCGTAGCGAAGCCATAATCCCCGTATAATGCCCATATAATTATTCATTAATTATTATTCGTGCAATTCATTTAATCCGCAAATAATCCCAGTTTTGCTTTATTAAGGAGTGAGGAGTGATGTTCCTCTGATTGCCGTCAAAAACATCGTAAATAAACCGGAACTATAAAATTTACACAAAAAAAGATGTTGTAATCAAAAAATTTTATGTAAATTTGCATTGAAATGTAATTCTATGTTTTCACATCTTCAATTATAAACATGCGTTGTTATGGCAAGAAAACTACAGCGACTGCCGATAGGCATACAGGACTTTGAGAAAATACGCAAAGGCGATTATCTTTACATCGACAAGACTGAACATATATACAGACTTGTTGACAGAGGGTGTTATTACTTCCTGTCACGCCCACGCCGCTTCGGAAAGTCGCTGCTGCTGTCAACGATTAAGGCATTCTTTCTCGGTAAGCGTGAATTGTTCAAGGGACTTGCCATCGACGAGAAAGAAGACATTGAATGGGCAGAGCACCCTGTGCTGTATCTCGACCTGAACACAAACAAATATGATGCACCAGAGGTTCTGGCAAAGAAACTGGATGACTCGCTTAGGTTATGGGAAGAGGAATATGATTGCGCACACCCCGATTTACCATTAGGCATGCGCTTTGAGAAAGTCATCAAGGGTGCATACGAGAAGACTGGTCACCGTGCGGTAATCCTCGTTGACGAATATGACAAGCCGATGCTGCAGGCTATTGACAAGCCCGAACTGCAGGATGAGTTCCGTGACACGCTGAAAGGCTTCTACGGAGCACTGAAGTCAATGGATGCCTGCATAAAGTTTGCTATGCTTACGGGCGTAACGAAATTCGGAAAGGTAAGCGTATTCAGTGACCTAAACAACCTTAATGACATTTCAATGTATCGCCCGTATTATGACATCTGTGGTATATCGGAAGAAGAACTGCTGAATAACTTCCATGATTACATCAACGACCTTGCGGAGGCAAACGGACAGACACGTGAAGAGTGCATCGACAAGATGCGCAAGATGTATGACGGTTATCATTTTGAAGAAAATGCCCCCGGTATGTATAACCCGTTCAGCGTACTCAACACATTGGATAGGAAGAAATTCGCAAGCTATTGGTTTGAGACTGGTACGCCCACATATCTTGTCACGCTGTTACGCAGGCACCACTACAACCTAGAGGAAATGCCGAAGGCAGAGATAACCACAGACGTGCTCAACCTTATTGACTCAAGTTCTACCAATCCCATACCTGTGATATACCAGAGTGGATACTTGACGATAAAGGGCTACAAGGAGGAGTTTGATAAATATATACTTGGTTTCCCTAACGAAGAGGTGAAGAGAGGCTTTGTGAAATTCCTTGCACCGACTTACTTGTCAAACAGTGAAAAAGGTACAGCGTTTGACGTGGAGAGATTTACGGAAGACGTGCGCGGCGGCATGCCGGAACAGTTCTGCAAGCGCCTGCAGTCGCTCCTTGCCAGTGCGCCATACGATGCACAGATGACGTGGGAGGGCAACTACCGCAACGTGGTGTGGGTGGTGTTCACCATGATGGGATTCTACAGCCAGGCAGAATACAAGACCTCTGACGGCCGTATAGACCTCTTGATTGAGACAAAAGACTATCGCTACATAATGGAGTTCAAGCTCGACGGCACTGCCGAGCAGGCGTTGCAGCAGATAAAGGACAAGAACTATCTGCTGCCGTTCACCCTGGACAGCAAAAAGACATATATGATAGGCATGAACTTCTCCAATGATACCCGAACGATAGAGAAGTACATAATAGAAGAGGCGTAAGCCCTTTAATTTTACTTTGAGTACACAAAAAAAGTATACCCCCAAATCGGTCATTAGACTGATTTGGGGGTAAAACTATTACCTTCTAAATTATTTCTTTACTTCGTGTAACCACATTCGGGGTTCTCATACATGCCGATGCGTATTCTGAACTTCATCATCTCGTCGAGGTTGTGTACTGGGTGTTCTACATCCTGCGGGATAGGACGCTTGGAGAACTGCTGGAAATACAGCAGACAGGCGTCGCGCCACCATACTGCATCACGGGCCTGGATGCGGAGCTTGTGCTGCACCTCGTTGAAACGCTGCTGGTCAACATAGGGCTGCATGGCATCCCATACGGCGAGGAAGTGGCGTGCCTGATGCACACCGTCGTCATACTTGTGGCACAGCTCATCCCAGAAGGTGCGGCCGCTCTTCATTCGGTGATCCCAAGGCACATGGTGGAACCATGCCAGCAGGTTCTCCGGACAGGTGTTGATGTCATTATAGAGATTGCAGAGTTCTTCCGGATACTGCTTTACATTTCCTGAGCCAGCCGTCGTGCGGTCAAAGCCAAGACCGATGCTGTCGGCACGGTGATAGTATGGCGGTGTCCAGTCGGCCCTCACGCCGCGAGGAGCATACCAGGGTTCGGGACCGTAGTGGTGAATGCCGGCAAAGATGTGGTGTATTCCCAGCGGCATCATGTAGTTAACGCATGCCTCACGGCTGTCGAGCATTACTTGTTTTAATGCACAATGCGCAATGCACAATGCACAATCGGCTGGCGCTGCAGAGCATTGTGAATTATGCATTGTGCATTGTGCATTGTCAAAGGTCTGTGCAAGCCACTCGTCTGCAATCTGCTCTGAAGTCAAAGCAGGATTCCATGCCAGGCGGCCGAAGGCATACCAGTTGGACTGTGCGAAGTGGTGTCCGCACCAGTTTACGTTGTCACCGATGTTTGCCACACCAGCCATTGCCCTTAGACTGTTGGGCTTCACAAACGAGAAGAACTCCTTCCACATGGGGGCGAGATACACCAGATGGTTGGCTGCACCAAGATACTCCTGCGTAATCTGGAACTCCACCATCATCTGTGTCTTTTTCATTGAAGTGAACAAGGGACTGTATGGTTCGCGCGGCTGGAAATCCACGGGGCCGTTCTTTATCTGTATGATGACATTGTCGCGGAACTGTCCGTCGAGCGGCATGAACTCCAGGCTGGCCTGGTTGGCACGGTCAGGACTCTGCGGTGCATATACGAAGGCACGCCACATCACGATGCCGTTGTGCGGACGCAGTACGTCGGCAAGCATGTTGGCACCGTCAGCGTGTGTGCGACCGAAGTCCTGTGGGCCCGGCTCGCCCTCTGAATTGGCTTTCACAAGGAAACCGCCGAAGTCGGGGATAAGACGGTAAATCTCATTCACCTTATCCTTCCACCAGCGCACGACGTCAGCATTGAGCGGGTCGGCGGTCTTGAGTCCGCCCAGTTTGATAGGCGAAGCAAAGTTGATGGAGAGATATACGCGTATGCCGTAAGGACGCAGCTGGTCGGCAACGAACTTGGCATTCTGCAACTGCTCTGCAGAGAGTGCCATCGGACTGGCATTGACATTGTTGAGCACCGTGCCGTTGATGCCTATCGAGGCGTTGGCACGGCCATACATTTTCATACGGTTGGCATCAGGATTCACGAAGATGCTCTTGCCGGCAAAGCCACGCTCTACGGTGCCATTGGGATTGTCCCAGTGGTTCAGTATGCGCAGGTCATAAGCCGGCTGTTCCTTGATGTTGAGGTTAGTGCAAGACTGTCCTGTCTGTTGCAGGCGCAGCAGGTGATAGGCACCATAAAGCAGTCCGTTGTCGTTGGCAGCAGCAATTACGGTCTTTCCGCCCTGACTGGTGATGGTGTAACCATCCTGTGCCATGCCCTTCTGCTTCTTCAGCACGACAGGGCCACCCTGCCAATAGGTTTGCAACTCGGTCATGGCCGTGCCTTTTATGCCAGAAACAGAAGCAGACGTACTGGCATTGTCAAAACGCAACCACAAACGACTGCCGTCTTCATCATGAACTGCAGCAACACTCCATCCTGCCACAAGCATGAGGAGTGCAGAGATTAGGATTTTTTTCATATTGTTTGTTTTCTACTTTTATTTTCCGTCTGCAAAGATACAATGATTTTCGCATACTATCAAGAGGGTATGCCTAAACGAAACAAATAACTACTAAAACGAAACAAATTCAAGAAAAGGGATTAAAAATAAAGAATGAAGAATAAAGAATGAAGAATGAGAATTACCATTTAACAGCATACAATCCGCATGGAATGACTTTTTCCTCCGGGTCACCAAGCTAAACATTCTTCATTCTTTATTCTTCATTTCCAAACCTCTTCACTTTTCACTCTTTATTTAGCTCCCAAGAATATATTCACTATCTTGTTGGCATCAGCCATTGTGATGGTGTGGTCGTCGTTCACGTCAGCTGCATCTAAATCAAAATTCTTTGGCTTCTCAGTTGCAAGGAAGTAGTTTACCACAGCATTAGCGTCAGCCATTGTCACGATACCATCGTTGTTCACATCGCCAATTATCCTTATTGGTATAGGGGTCTTTAGCTTCAACGAGCCCAAACCAGAACATTCTGTCAGGAAAGCAATCCCCAACGTGTGCACACCGGGTGTCTTAAAACGAATACGAAATTTCTTCAGCGGTGCAATAGGAGAATATGGCGTTGTCCACCCCCAGTCACTATAACCATCATAATAGGTTCCTTCACGGGTTGTAGGAAGTTTCAAACCGCGATAAATCTCATTACCGTCCTCATCAACCAAGGCATTCCTGCCATCAACAGAGAATGCTATAAGGTTCGGACTTATATGATTGTTTGTATATGTCTCCATTTCATAGTCGCCAGCCTTTAATACATTCAATGTATATTTTATCCACTCTCCGCTATGCAGATAGCTCAAACTATAATAACCGTCTTCCGGTTTATCCTCGTCCGTATAACCTATATCGACATAATCATTAATACGTACGTAACCATACATACCAGCAACTCCCGCATTACATGGTATCGGTGAACATGGCACCCAACTCCCATCATAATCATAATAAGCATTATTGTTGCCTCCCTCATCAAAACACTCAAGAGAGAAATAGAAATCATCATCTCCTTTGAGTGTCATCGGACTGCCATAAGGGTTCGACTCGCTATATGCTATGCGCTCATCTCCCTGCGCAAGTTGTGATTTGACATAATTTCCTGCTGCAGTAAATTCCAAATTATTATAATTCTTGAAGGCACTTGTTTCATCTTTGTCACACCATGCCCAGTTACACCAACTGACAAGCTGATCGCCCAGATTCTTGCCGTTGCATACAGTCATCAGTTTATCAGATGATTTTGTATTATAAGACAAACCTCCATTGAAGGATCCAACTCCCCATTCCGAAACAAACACTGGAATGAATGCCGCCGCCGTACTGAGATGCCCAAGGTATCGTTCCTGATCTGCTGCATAATAATGGAAACTATACATCACGTTCATTCCCATTTCGTCAAGAGGGTCATACACAGGAAAATCCAATGCCAAGTCCCATTGAGGAGTACCGACAATGACAATGGCGTCAGGATCGCAGGCTTTAATGATTGGCAGAATCTCTGCAGAATAATCCTTAATCCATCCCCATACATCACTAAATTCGCAAGGTTCACCTTGTTCATCTTTGTTTGGAGCGCTGCAAATCTCATAAAGCACATGGTTATATCCCTTTGTCTTGACGTAATAAGATATATCTTGGAAAAAAGTTTTAGAATCAGAGTAACGGTTGTCATTAGGATTACCCGGAGATCCTACATGCCAATCAACAATACAATACATATCCAGACGTGCACAATAGTCAATGCAATTCTTCACCCATGTTTCGTTTACTCCCTCACCCTCTGTGACATATTGAGCAATACGTACCACATTAGCACCTGTATCCTTCATCTTTTGGAAATCGCTCAAGTCATCATAACAATTCTTAAACCATGATCCGTGGGTACTCCATCCTCTCAACTGAATGGCTTTATTA
>JAEEHW010000072.1 GCA_016281055.1 Prevotella sp. | reverse complement strand
GATATTCCTGGCAAATATGAAATACTCAATAACACCACACGCGGTGTTATGACTGATGAATGGGTGGATGACGAGTGGATGGATATGTATGAGATGTATGACGCCATGCAGGCGGCAGGCATTGATCACTTTAATACACTGATGTTCCATAATTGCTTTATGGGCAACATGGAGTCGCTGACCCAGGCTAAGGACTTTGCCGACTATATCATGGCCTCGGCTCATGTGCTATCCAGTGACGGCTTGCTGCTGACGGAGTTTGTACGAGGTTTGAAGGAAACCGGTGATGCCGAAAAGGCAGGAGGCCTTATGTTTGAACGTAGTACACCATATTGGCAGAATGGTTATATGGAGGACGCTTCTAAAGAAGTATTTCCTAACGGTGACTACAAGATGATACGCACAGATAAGTTCCAGCCTGTCATCGATGTGTCAAAACGATTGTGTGATCGCATATTAGCTCTGTATCCTACCAAGAAAGAAGCTATAGACAGAGCCACAAGTCAGGTTTATCGCTTCCATGGTATAAGTAGTTATGGTACGTTGAAGTATGAATGGGAAAACCCATTCTTTGATATTGCAAACTATGCACAGTTGCTGGCAAAGGAAACCGACGATGCAGAGTTTAAGGCCATTTCAGAAGATATGGACAATGCCTTTAAGGACGCATTCGTACACTATCGTGATGTCAACAACAGCGTACAGCATCTGGAGCACTATACGTTGAGTGTATGTCTGCTGCGCCAAAAGTTCTATACATTAGACTATAAGACCGTAATTCCGGACTTGAAGCCGCTCAACAACTACAATGAGGGTTATGAGAAATGCGACTTCCACAAATTTACGGGCTGGGGTAACTGGCTTAACATCAACCAACAGGCCCTTGACAGCAATCCTCAGAAAGGTGGCGGCGGTAAGCTGGAGTGATTTTTTTGAGAAAAAATTTTGTCATGTCAAAAAAAAGCAGTAACTTTGCACCTGCTTTCGTGTATGCGAAGCAGGACGTAACCGCTGGCACTCGACTACGTTGCGTTTTAATTAATTAATAATCATAACATTACATTTAAGAGAAAATGGATTTAATGAAAGTTGCCGAAGAGGCATTTGCAACTGGCAAGCAGCATCCTGAGTTCAAGTCAGGTGACACTGTAACCGTTGCTTACAAGATTATCGAGGGTTCAAAGGAGCGTATCCAGCTCTTCCGTGGCGTTGTCATCAAGATTTCAGGCCATGGTGAGAAGAAGCGTTTCACTGTTCGCAAGATGTCAGGTACCGTTGGTGTAGAGCGTATCTTCCCAATCGAGTCACCAAACATCGAATCTATCGAAGTGAACAAGCACGGTAAGGTACGTCGCGCTAAGCTGTACTACCTGCGCAACCTCACAGGTAAGAAGGCACGCATCCAGGAGAAGCGCGTCATCAACAAGGAGGCGTAAATTACTGTCTTTTCATAAACAAAGGGGTGTATCAAATATTCTTGATACACCCCTTCGTTTATTTTGTGCTCTCCCTTTTTATTCTTCTCTTTTATTTCTTCTCTTTTATTTCTTCCTTTTATTCTTTCTTTATTATTCTTGAACTCCACTTTGTTGTAATGACAATACCAAAACAAGTGGCAAGTGGTCGCTGACACCTCCGTGGTACCAGTTGCCTTTGAATGTACGGCGGGGTTTGAAACCACCATTTGTTGTGTCTTCGTCAAGCATCCAGGGATTGTCGAGGATGTAGCACCGTGTAGTGCGTTTGTTGAGGGAAGCTGAAAGCAGTATGTGGTCAAGGCTGTCCCACTGTCCCTGATATTTGTATGTTCCCCTGACGCCGGTGCTGTTGAAATGCAGCCCGAGAGCATCCTGCGTGGGCTCCTCAAGGTTGGAGGCACGCAGCATCTGGATGGATTTGTCCGTAGAATAGTCGTTGAAATCGCCTGCTATCATTATTGCAGCATTGGCGTCAGTCGTTCTGATGGAATCGATGGACTGCAGCAGTCGTTCCGCCAAGACCATGCGATATGGCTCGGTGGCTATTGCTCCACCGTTGCGACTGGGAGCGTGGATGACGAAGATATGCAGAGTGTCGTCGGTACGCCCCATGACCTTTGTATAGAGAATGTCACGTGTGGGGCGTGCTCCATGTGGCGGCGTAAGTTGTATGGAATGGTGCTCAAAGATGCGGATGGACAAAGGATTGTAGAGCAATGCCACGTCGATGCCGCGTCTGTCGGACGACGATGTCATTATGTACTTATAGCCGGCTCCCTTCAGCATACTGCGCCGTGTTAGATACATGAGGACACTGTCGTTTTCCACTTCGCACAGCGCCACGAGGTCGGGCAGGTGATAGCCGTCATCAGACTCACCGCATTGCTGTATTGCACGTCCGATGTCATTGAGCTTTCTCCAGTATCGCCCGAAGGTCCATTGATGGTTTCCATCGGGAAGAAAGTCATGGTCTTGTTTCAGTGTGTCGTGGTTACAGTCGAAAAGGTTCTCGCAGTTGTATTCCACGAAAACCAATGGGATGTCTCCATGCTCAACCGCATGAAGCGATAGAGTGGCGAACATCGTAAGGATGAAAGTAGAAATCCGCAATGTAAGGATAGAAAACAAGTAATTCATAGCCAGATTACTTAACTATCTGTCCTTCCAGAAGGTAGGCGTGAAGATTATCAATACGGAGAAAATCTCAAGACGTCCCATAAGCATAAGCAGTGAGCACATCCACTTGGCGAAGTCAGGCAGTTCGTTCCATGACATTGTCGGGCCTATCTCAGTGCCGAGCGTCGGTCCAACGTTGCTTAATGTAGAGATAGTGATTGTGATGGCATTGGTATTGTCCACGCCGGCAGCTATCATGGTGAATGCACACACAAGGCTGAGCAGACCGTAGGCAGTAAGGAATGCCAGTAGTGTGACACGCCGCTGCATGGACACGTTGGTGTCGCCGAAGCGAAGCGGAAGCACGGCCTTGGGATGCAGTATCTGTCGAAATTCGTTCTGCACTATCTTGAGCAGCATGGTGCAGCGTACGCACTTGAAACCACCGCTCGTGCTGCCGGCGCAGGCTCCGGTGAACATGCATACGGCCAGGATGACCCATGTGACATGAGGCCACTTAGCGGCATCATCGTTAAACAATCCCGTGGTGGTGATGAATGACACCACCTGGTATATAGCGCAGCGAAAAGCTTTCTCAATGTCGTATCCGAGAGAGTGAACAAGCAATACCATTATGAAAATGGTGAACACTACTGTCAGTAGACAATAGAACTTAACCTCGGCGTTTGAAAAGATTCCTTTTATGTCACCTTTCAGAAACAGACGGTAGAGCAGTATGAAATTAATTCCAGAGAGAAAACAGAACAGTGTTGAGAAATACTCCATGGCAGGAGAGTGGAAAAACTCTATACTGTCGTTGTGGGTGGAGAAACCTCCCGTGGCGATGGTCGTCATGGCATAGTTCACACTGTCAAACCAACCCATGCCGAGTATCTTGTATGTGAAGAGGCAGGCAATGGTGAGGCAAAGAAAAATAACCCAGATGCTCTTTGCCGATGTTGATAGTCGTGGATGCAGTTTGGTTTTGAACGGACCGGTAGTTTCAGCAGAGAATACCTTGGTGGACCCTCCTACCATGGAAGGCAGCACGGCGATGGTAAAGAACACGATTCCCAGACCTCCTATCCATTGTGAGAAAGTGCGCCAGAAGAGTATGCCGTGCGGCAGGCACTCCACATCGTCGAGTATTGTTGCTCCTGTGGTGGTGAATCCCGACATGGCCTCGAAGTAAGCATTGGTGAAGTTGGTGATGTAACCTCCTACGATGAATGGTAGGGTGCCGAACAGACTGAATACCGTCCACGACAGCGTGACCACAAGGAAAGAGTCCTTGCGGCTCATGTTGTTGTCGGCGTTGCGCCCCATATATCTGAGTATATAGGCTACCATCTGGGTCACGAGTATGGATATGAGAAACGATATGATGTCATCCTCACCATAGACGAATGCTATACCGAGACAGAGCAGCATGAAGAGCGATTCAAGAAACAGCAGCGCTCCGAGAATTTTATATATCAGTTTCAGGTTGATCATCGTGCAGTATTGTTTCAGTGTGCAAAGTTACAATAATTTTCCGACAATGCAAACTATTCTGTTGCTTTTTCTTGTATAACGCCATGCTAAATGCAATTTATGTTTCTTAAGTATGTGTATGTTTGTCTGTTATGGTTGATTTTTGTCATCATTATAGGATATTTTGGTGTTTTTAGTATAAATATAGTTGGTATATAAAATAATTATAGTAATTTTGTGTTGTTTTTCTGGATTCTTGATACCTACATTATTTTGGGATAACCCACAAACAGTTTTTTTTAAGGAAAAATTGATGTATAAATACATGAATTATTTGAAAGGAGTTGGTGTGCTTGCTGGTCTGCTGCTGGATATTGCGGCAGGTGCAGTCAATGTGATTAATATTGGATCATACGAAGGTGCGCATGAAGCTGGTTATACCAAGTTTGACGAGCCTGCCGTGACTGTGCAGGATGTGGAGGACGACGGTGAAGGTCATTTGACTTACACTGACGTTACCGGACAATACAATATTACTTACTCTATATTCGGTGGTGATGGTCTTGCCACGGAAGGCGTGACGAGCACGGATGCACGTGGCATAGTCGTCGTTACGGATGCAACCACTGGTACATACGTAGAGAAATTCTACGGTGACGTGGTGATGGGACGTGCAGGAGAAGTGAAGATACAGGTCATCGCTACTCCAAAGAATGGTGGAGAACCGTTGGTTGACTATTATACCGTTACGATAAACAATCTCACGGCTACGCAGAAATTTGTCCCCTCTTTCGCATCGTCATTGGAGGAAGGCCATGATGGCTCCTTGACACTTGTTGCAAAGCGTATAAAGACTGCAGATGACCATTATTATATATCTGGTACCACAGGCGTGTTGCCGATATATACTATTACTACGACCACGGGTGATCTCACTACCGACATAACAGACCATTATGATGTCAGCATCAGTTATACCGGTTCGGATTTGATTGTCTATGATAGTAACAAGGGTGCGCTGAAATACAATGGAATAGGCAACCAGTGGAGTACAAAGACTCTTGAGGAGGTTACTGATGCTGTGGAGGCTCTGGGCATACCCTCGGGTACGCTCGTATATACCTTTACCCCAAAAACAGAATACACAGGTTTCTATGAAACCATAACAAAGACTATTGACGTACGTCTTGTTTGTCAGGCTAACGACGACAAACTGCCGTTGCATCTCTCGCTGTCGCGCGAGCAGATACTCCAGCAGAGCGTGAGCAACAACGAGGATGACGGCTTGCCCATAATCCATGTGTATAAGTACGGCCAAAGCGACATCAACGCCAACAACCACTATCAGTATTACAGTCCGTTGCCGTCAATTCTGACAGCCGAAGGAACCAGCCTTGCCGTGAATGTGCAGCGTGGCAATGGCTCATGGGGCGATTTCCGTTTGGTATATCAGATTGTCAAGGACAGCACATATTATGACAACTGTGTATTCTCGCCATATTTCAATGTGGAGAGTGAGGTGGCGCAGCCGGCTGGTGAGAAGACGGGATTGACCATTAATGATTATATGTATCAGGTGAGCAAGCCTGGTTTGGTAAAGGTAGCAGTGTATGCAGCCCTCGACGGTACGTATGATGATAATGGCTATGGTGCTAATCTTAAGGAGATGTACCAGCCTCTGTTGGACGGAGACGACCAGCCTGTGACGTTGAATGTCAGTGGCGTAACATATACGGCATACAGCGAGCCAGTATATTTCTATATTGACGTGATGAAGCGCCAGCCTCACTTGCGTTTCTCGCCAGACCCTAATGAGATTGTGTTTGTAAAGGGCGACAGAATCAACATCCCGTCGCGTTTTGACATCTCGGCATATATTGACGATTCGCACAACGGTGAGGCTGCCACATTGATATGGGGAGAGAACAACGGCAGCAACTCAGACCACTTTGCATATTCTTTCTTCATCTCAGACCGCAACAGCGAATTCATCAAGCTGCACGACTGGCCTTATGCCAACGGTGAAGAAGCGTGGGAACAGAATGGCGGTGACATATACTCTTATAAATACCGTCATGTGGTGTTGGAGAACTATGGTGGCTATGCCGGAGTATCAGACATTCGCGTGGGCGACTCCATCCAGTTGGACAACGGTTTCGTCGTGGTGACTGCCGATAACATCAAAAACCTGAAACTCGTTCATCCAAAGATAATGGTTGGTGACTACGAAATGGGTGTCGTGTATAATTCCATGAAAGGCTACGGCAACGAAAGCTGGACATTCGAATTCCTGCAGACGGGACAGTACAACATTCCTTATACCGTGCGCCCATGGAACCATGTGCGTTGGGACAACTCCACGGAGATTGGCGTGACCTTCCGCTATTCGGAAGATGACATGCTTGCCACGAAGATTAAGCTGGGATATAAGTTCCAGGTGGCGGACAGAGGCCAGGCTTCGTTTGACGAACCGGAAACCAAGGTCGTTGTACCATCGTGGAACGACTATGACGTCACAGAGTATTTCGACCTCTCATATGAGATATTCTCGGATGTAAACGCTACGGGTACTTTCATAGACCCTGTTACGGGCGAGGTGACTATAGGCAACGACAACACTGGTGACGTTATTGTCAAGGTCACCGGTGCTCGCAAGAGTGTTGACATACATTACAACAATCCCGAACCGGAATACTACACTATACGTATCGTTGACCCGGCAAGCCGCGCCAAGTGGGAGGTCATCTCTACATGCAAGAATGAAAACCCTTGCGGCCAGCATGCCACTAATCCGCGTTTTGCAAATATCAGCGAGGCTAACGGACGTATGCACTTCCTCACCGCCGGTCTTATATATGGCGGTACAGTGGTGGAAGGCGTGCCTGGCATAAGCATGACTATCGGTGCACCTACTGTTGACGCATCGGCTGCAGCCGACTGGGTTACGGTAGCCACTGCAGAGGCAACGCCCAAGTGCTGCGACCATGAGACAAGTTCTGTCATCGTGAAATCTACGGCTGTGCTGGAACTCGACGATGACAACATACCGTCAAGCGGTGCTTTCTATCAGTTCAACCCTACGGTGAACGGATACCTTACCATCGATGCCAAGTTCTGGAAGGACAATACCATAATGCTCGTGACGCGTACCGCCGACGGCACATGCTATGAGGATGTGTTCCGCAATACGGGCGACAATACCATAATATATCCGAGGGCGACATACGATGTTGACGGCAACCTGTTGGGAGACTATACTTTCCCCAAACCTCTCATGGCAGGCGAGACATACTATCTATATGACATCACCGACGGTGGCAACCTTAACCTGCATGGTTTCAGTTATCAGCCGGCCTTCATCTTCAGCCGTTCCACCACAAAAGCTGAGTCGGAAACACCGCTCACCGCATCGCTTTTCATGAACGGTTTGTCAAGCAGTGTCCCTCAGCTTTATGAAGGTCACAACAATGAAGTGACATTCGTCGTCAGCGATGCTCACGGCATAGGGGTGAACGCTTCTGATTTCCTGACTGTAGGTGACAATGGCGAACTGGATCCAAAACAGATGACACTGGATGATGGCAACGACATATTCAAACTGCGTGTGACCGCAACAGTGGCTTCTACCGATGCATCGCTCGGCAACTGCGTAAGCAAGACTCCGTATTATGACGTTCAGGTGATTGACATCCCTACCTTCGCCATCGGAGATGAGGCTTCATACAACTCTCTGAACATACAGGAAGGCACCACAGTCACCACCACCAATATCAGTACGGACATCGTAATGACTTTCGGAGGATGGGCTGACAGCGACAATGTATATCATGCTACGACCTCCAGTGGCATCGTGAACAGAACTGACACATGGGAATACAAGAGTAAGATGGGACCTGCCAGCCGCATAGGTAGCGAACTTGACGGCGACGACCCATACTACAACCGCACCATCGACGGTTTCAACTATTACAACGCCGCCAAGCAGAATCCTATCGATGAGCTGAATGTTGCGGCGGTGAACACCGGTGAGGTATATACGTATGGCAGTGGTTCGGAATATGAAACGGCATCACGCCGCTACAACACCACATATAAACTGCCTTGCCGCGGTGCTTTTGTGAAGTTTGAACCGCGCGAGAGTGGCACGCTGATGATATATCTTGTGCAGAATGGTTCTGTGGACTATCACTATGGTTTGACAAGCGTGGGCAACAACTATCAGGTGCGCTGGCGTCCGTTGTATATTACCGACGAGACAGGAAAACCCGTGACGATGGTCAATGACTTCGGCAACATCGGCAAGTATCTGCCTACTGGCGATGACGCCAACAATGCTGGTTCGTTCACACTCGGCATTTCACGATGCAGCAAGGATGAGGAAGTGATAAGGAATGCGTGGAACTATGCCAATGCCGACCCAGCCAACGTGGAGCCGGGATGTACATTCGACTGGAGCGGATTCCGCGGTTCGGCAGAAGACCGTCAGCATCTGCTTGCCGCATGGCCGGCAAAGGGTGAACGAGAGAGCATCATACGTCTGTCAACGGGCGGCTTCGCACTGCCCCACAAGGCATACGTGCGCTATGCCTTCCATGTGAAGGCAGGCAAGACCTACTTTGTGTTCCAGCCGGGAAGTAAGTTTGAGTTCGGTGGTTTCTCTTTCGTTCCTGTGGGCTATCCCGACGAGTGTAAGTACAGGCTGACCAGCAAACCCGGAGCACTTGCATACAACGATACTAATCAGGAGAAAAACTATGCTGGCAATGACGGCGACACAGAAGACCTGACATTCACCTGGGAGAGTGCAGACAATTTCAACACTACACTGGAAAACCGCATCATAACGATAAACGACCGCCGTAAGTCGGAACTGACGAGTGCGGCTGACAAGGATGTGTTGAAACCTCGCACCTTCACCGCCGGCAACTGGGAAGGCATCTGCCTGCCGTTCTCTGTGAGCACTCAGGAAGCCAAGCGCGTGTTTGGTGACGACTATGCCGTGGTAACGTGCGACGGTGTGACAGGTGAAGACAATGTCCTGCACTTCGTGCGCCATGCGAATACATACATCGAGGCAGGCCGTCCATATCTCCTCAAGCCATCAAAGAACGGCACGTTCTCGTTCCGCAATGTCACCATAGAGGGTGGTGAGACCGTCAGCACCTTGGCGGGAACCACGGTGCGTGTGACAGACCCGACACGCTTTGATGTAGATATCAACAACGGCGAATACACCTTCAAGGGCATATACATGCGTGAGACGATGCCGAAACTGTCATACTTCGCCAAGGATGACGGACTGTACCGTTATTCTGCCGATACTAAGATAGGAGGCTACCGCTCATATTTCATGCTCAACCCTGTGCAGGGTGCCGGGGCAAAGGCCATGACGTTCTTCGTGGAAGACCTGTATGACACGGAGGAGGAAGGAGAAATGGCCACGGGCATACTGGTAGTCGATGAAGACAAGATAGACGTGATGCCGGCAGACGCTGACACCTACAACCTCAATGGCCAGAAGGTGGGCAGTGGTGCCAAGGGCATCAATGCCGCACCGCGAGGTGTATATATAGTGAATGGCAAAAAGATAGTGAAGTAAGCTAATAAGGTATAACAGCAACAAACCCACACAATGGTAAAAAAGATATATGTCAGTCCCGCTGTCCACGTGGAACTGCTTGAGGATGACGATTTGATGATTGGTGCGTCTTATACGCAAACCACCTCATATATGGAGGACCCCTCTGAGGATGATGATGACTACATACACATACATCCAGATCCGATAGACCCACCGTCTCCTATCGGCGACGATGACGATTATTAATTTTATAAAAGAATATATCAGTCCTATGGAAAAATTAGTTTTTAATGAAGAAATCAGAGAAAACCTTCTGGCATCTGTAAAGTGGGTAAACTTTCTTTCTATAGTATGTGCGGTAATGGCGGCTATGATGGCTATGGCGGGCGTATCTTTCTTTATGCTGCCGACCATTGACGGAGTACCGGGATATGCTATAGGAATCATTTATGTGTTGCTGCCGCTGCTGTATGTGTATCCAGTCAAGAAGATGTTTGACTATGTGAGAAACACGCGCAATGCCTTGAACTGTGATCTTCAGGATTCGCTGGATGAGTCATTCAGGAATATGCATTCAATACTTAGATATTGGGGCATCCTTACCATTGTCATGCTTGTTCTCTATGCAGTGTTGATTGTTGTGGCAATCTGTGGGGTAGTGTTTGCCTCTATCTTCCTTGCACAATAAATCTTAAAGTGGGGGATTTTTAGAACCCGCTAAAATACGAATCCTTGCGATACATTCACCAGACAATCGTTTTGGGCAGGATATATCGCAGGGATTTTTTCATTTTGTTACTTTGTAGGAACATTTTCTATCGTATTAGATAAAAAACAAATGAGGTGCTATGTCTGATGCATGGAAAATAATTCCTGGAGATGTCGGTTCTCGTGTTTTTTGATGATGAGAGCTGGTATCTCTTTTCTACTTGTAACGACCGGTTTTGATGATGGGGATCTGGTCAGAATAGTTTGATGTATAAATACATACAAATAAAAAAGGCGCAACCACTATGGCTGCGTCTTTTTATTTGTATGAAGGAAAATTAAGCTTCCTTGATGGCCTTGCTGATAGCTGCGTAGATGTCGTCGATGGAACCTACGCCGTTGATCTTGGCATACTTACCCTGTGCAATGTAGAAATCCTTCAGAGGAAGGGTCTGTGAATAGTAGGTGTCAAGACGCTTCTTCGCTGTCTTCTCGTTGTCGTCAGCACGACCAGAGGTCTTGCCACGGGCGATGATGCGCTTGATGAGTTCTTCGTCGTCAACCTCAAGGCCGATGACGGTGGAAACCTTCTCGCCACGCTCCTCGAGCATCTTGTCGAGAGCTTCAGCCTGTGCAATGGTGCGTGGGAATCCGTCGAAGATAACACCGGGGATGTCCTTGCCCTTGCTGTCGAGAGTAGAGGCGAGCATGTCGATGATGAGAGAGTCGGGAACGAGCTTGCCCTCGTTGATGTAGCCAGAGGCAGTCTTGCCCAGCTCTGTGCCAGCCTTGATTTCTGCACGCAGTACATCACCGGTAGAGATGTGTGCTACGCCAAACTCAGCGATAATCTTATCGCTCTGTGTGCCCTTGCCTGAACCTGGGGCACCGAAAATTACAATATTCTTCATTTTTACCTTATATATATATAAATAATGTGTAAACGTATTTGTGATTAGCGCAAAGGTTATTGACCGCTGTCTTCTACCAAAGAGTAGATGTCGCGGAGTTCACGGCCCTGCTGGTCGTAGTCGAGTCCATAACCCACGATGAATGCCTCGGGCAGGGTCATGCCAACATATTTGACTTGCAGACCGTCAACCTTGCACTTCTCCGGTTTGTGCGACAGGGCACAGATTTCGACGGAGGCAGGGTGCTGCTCCTGTATGCGGTTGAGCAGGAACTGCATGCTGTAACCCGTTTCCACTATGTCCTCAATGATTATCACATGGCGGCCGTCAAGGTCGTCAGTGACGGGAAGCTGCTCGGCAATCCTTCCGGTTGAAGACGTTCCGTCATAACTGGACAACTTGGTGAAGGTGATCTGGCATGGGATGTCAATCATGCGTATCAAGTCGCCGGCAAAGACAAAGGCACCATTCAGCACGATGACAAACACAGGGTTCTTGTCTGCATAGTCATCCTCGATGGCTTTGGCAACGGTTTTGACTGCTGCCAGAATACTCGCTTCGGGAATGGTGAGTTCGAAGGTTTTGTCTTTTATCTTTATGCGCTTTTGGGCCATTGTGTGAAAATTTGATGCAAAATTACGAAAATTCTTTGAAATAATTACGATTTTTCATTTCTTTTTTGTAATTTTGCATTATTAATATTATGTTTGACCATTAAATCAGTTTGTTATTAGGAAATAATTTAGATAACTTTTGTAAACGACGATAAGGTTGAGCGTCTTGGTAACTAACTTATAAACGTATGAAAATATTCACAGCCACACAGATAAAAGAGTTGGACAGATTCACCATTGAACATGAGCCTGTTTCTTCTATTGACCTTATGGAAAGAGCTGCAGCAAAACTGACGCGCGAGATCATCAACATGTGTGATGAGAATACACCGGTGGTGGCATTTGCCGGTCCGGGAAACAACGGAGGAGATGCACTGGCCGTGGTCAGGATGCTGAGAGCGGAGGGGGTGAAGGCTGTCGCTTTCTTGTTTAATGTGAGCGGAAAGTTGTCTGACGACTGTCAGGTAAATCGCGACAGACTGAATGCAAAATACCCCGAGGCACTTAAAGAGGTGGTGCAGGAATTTGAACCGCCAAAGCTTACTGCTGACACTGTTGTGATAGACGGTTTGTTTGGCTCCGGCATAAACAAACCCCTAACAGGTGGCTTCGCGGCAGTGGTGAAATATATCAACCAGTCGGAGGCAAAGGTAATAAGCATCGACATACCGTCCGGACTGATGCCGGAAGACAATACCTATAATGTAAGACAGAATATTGTCGAGGCAGACGTGACGCTTACGTTGGGAGCGAAGAAACTGTGTATGATGCTGACAGACAATCAGCGTTATATTGGTGAACTGAGAGTGCTCGACATCGGATTGCATAAGGATTATATTAAAAACGCCGAGGCGCAATATACGATTCTGGAAGAAAGCATGGTGCGCGAGCGGATGCGTTGCCGTGACGACTATGCACATAAGGGCGACATGGGGCATGCTCTTATCATGGCGGGTAGTTATGGCATGGCAGGAGCCGCAGTGCTGGCAGCAAAGGCTTGCCTGCGCAGTGGTACGGGCAAAGTCACAGTGCATACGCCGCGGTGCAACAATGAGATATTGCAGATAAGTGTGCCGGAGGCTATAGTAGATCTTGACAAAGACAACGAAACGATAATGCAGACTGCGGAAAGCAGTAAATATTCCGCTATCGGCATAGGACCAGGCATCGCTCAGTCTGAAGGAACAGCGATAGCTATAATGACACAGATAAGAAGCTCGAAGTCGCCTGTAGTAATAGATGCCGACGCCCTGAATATACTGGCATCGCATAGGGCATGGCTGCAACAGTTGCCGGAGGGATTGATATTCACGCCACATCCAAAGGAAATGGATCGGCTGTGCGACACCCCGCCAGTTGATGATTATGACCGTCTGATGAAAGCGTGCGATATGGCGCAGCGCGTAAGAGGATATGTTATTCTGAAAGGTCATAACAGCGCACTATGTATGCCCAATGGCCAGATAGTATTCAACAGCACGGGGAATGCTGGCATGGCTACGGCTGGCAGCGGCGATGTGCTGACCGGTATTGTGACAGGTTTGTTGGCTCGCGGCTATTCTCCCGTTGATGCAGCTATGACAGCCATGTATATACATGGTTATGCCGGTGATTTGGCTGCCCGTGAATTGGGAGAGGAGAGTATGATTGCCAGCGATATCATAACTTTCTTGCCAAAAGCGTTTAAGCATCTGATGTCTGAGTGTAAATGATGCGAATTTAACATAAGTTAATAGATGACATATGTTAAGAAATCTAAACAGAGGATAAAAAAACATGTGTACATACGACGTAATTTAAAAAAAAGATGTAATTTTGCATATTGTTACTAAAAATGCACGAAAACACCGTAAAATGTTTCATAGGAAACTAATGAAGGAAAGATATTACAAAAACACTGGATTTTCGCTACGCCGCATCGTTATGGCGTGGGCGATGTTGTTGTCACTGAATGTGAGCGCTCACTCGGTGATGGATGACGGACACCATGTTGATACCTTGTCGCTGTTGGAGCGAGTGTCACTGCATACTAATGCGGTGGATTGGGTTATTGGTATTCCGAACCTTGCAGTAGAGTTCGATGTAAAGGCACGCAACTATAACCGTTGGTCGTTCATGGCTGGTGTACGCTATCGTCCGGCAATGAAAAATACATTTGTGATGCCTGTGGTGTACAACATCTTCGAGGTGTCACTCGAGGGACGTGGATATTGGCGTGAGCGCCGTGCCACTCCTACTGGTATCTTCAGCCACCATCGTATGTGGTATGAGAAGATACTTTCTTGTCGTGCTATGTTGCCAAGTCACCCTACATGGGTATTCTATCGTGGCGGATATGTCGCATACACCAAATATTCATTCCTTCTTAAGGATGCAATAGACGGTCGTCAGGGACAGGCTATACAGGCTGGCTTTACATGGGGTTTCGAAAAACCTCTGTATCAGTTCTCTGATGGTAATTCGCTTGACCTTGATTGTGGTATAAGCGTGGGATTCTGTATGCACAAGACAGACAAGTACGACGTTGACCAGCAGAATAATGCTTATGGTATAACAGAGAAAGCAGAGAAATGGAAGTTCAATCCTATTCCTCTGCCAAAGGACGTCCATGTGTCGTTCGTATATAGATTTGGTAATTATCCTCTGCAGAAGAGATATCGTTGGCGTTACGATGCAGATGTGCAGTATCGTACCGTTATGGACTCACTCTATTCTGATGCTGAGTCACGTGCACTGCAGAAGTATATCGCAGACTCTATATATAGTGTAGTATATATGGATTTCCGTCATGTGTATGATTCTGTACTCGCTGTCCGTACTGCAGAGGAGAAAGAACTGCAGATCGAACAGACCAGGAAGGAAATTGAAACGCTCAAGGCTGAATCTGAACAGCAGGGCGAGGCACTCTTCGAAGTAGAGCCGGGTAAGGCTAAGAAGGAAAAGAAGAGTAAGGGAAAGAAGAAAAAGGAAGAAGAAAAGACTGAAGCTCCAGAACCTGCATCAGAGGATGTTGACAGTCAGGATGCAACAGAACAGGAGCAGGCTCAGTTGATGGTTACAAGAAAGGAGGATAATGATGAAGTGTAAAAATATGTTACAGATGGCAGTTTTGGCTGTGTGCTCTCTGCCAATGACACTTTTGCTCGGTTCTTGTACTGAGGAGGATATGTTTGAGAATTACGGCTCGGTGCTTGTTGATTCCACATATTTTACATATGACCTTTCCAATATGCTTGACATTATGGGCGGTACAGACATCCTCCATATATATACGTATGAGTCAACGAAAGGAAAGAGTAATAACCTGAAGCACCTGCGAATTGAAAAGCAGGATAATAGGATATATGTTGAAAATCCAAAAGGTATAAGTTCCGCTGCAGATCAGGAACGTTCTACGTTTAAGGATGATACTACGGATTGGACTGCGTATAACTTGAATGGTGACAAGGTTACATGGACACCTAGTGGAGATCCTTATACAGAGTCTCATTTCTCATTTGGTTCAGGCGTGTTCCGTACTGTAGCTATGGTTCAGCGTACGGATCCTCGTAACTATACGATAGATGAGAATAGTGTTTTTGAGAAATTAAAGTATCCAAGTTATGACAACATGAAGGATACATGGTTCAATTATAATACTGGAGCGTTTGATGGCGAGTATTATAGCGAACTTCAAGTGCCTTGGTGGGGTTGGAAAGACTGGAATGAATACACTAATGCAAACGGCGAGGAAGCTTCTTATGTAAGACAGGCAAATGGCTATGCTATCGCTGGTATATCACATGATACGTTGGAGATAGGCACACATAAGACCATTTCCATGCAGTTGATACAGGTACAGCGTGACTATAACATTAGTGTAGAAATACAGAAGGCTGATGACTTGAATAACCTCGTGATAAAGGATTGCTTCGCTTGTATCTCTGGTATTCCGCAGAGCATGAATTTCTATTATCAGGTTTATGATACGGAGAATACTTGCAAAATGCCTTTCCGTATGCATATCAATGCAGAAGACAATGCAAGCAACAAGACTGTAAAGTTTGACAGAACATTGGGATTGATGAATGTATGCTATGGTCCAGATACTTTGTTGACTACATCTACCAATGGTCCTGGTGTGCTTCAGATGATATTACCATGCTTGTGGAATGGTTATGAGGTAAACCTACAGGTGCTCTGTAATATCAGCAAGTCTATAAGTGAGTCCGGTATCATACGTAAAGAAGAAAATGGATGGCGCTGGGGCGGTAGCACAGAACTTCCAATCAAGATTAGCACGAAGATAACGGCCGAGATGCTGGACAAAGCACGCAAGGAGGAAATAGTGATCTTGAAAGATTAGGAATTAATATAGTTTAGATATTAGACGAAAAGTAGAAATGAAGAAATTACTGCTTATACTCATAATAGCATCATTGTCTTTCACCAGAGGCTCGGCGCAGATTATTTCGATAAACACTAATGCTATGCTTGACGCTATGCAAGCTCCTGCGTTTGGTTTCGAGTTGGTGCTGAACAAACGTTCATCATTAGCTGTTGACGGTTTCTGGGGAAATAAGATAATGGGTAAGAAATGGAAGATGCTTGCCTTCCAACCTGAATGGCGACTCTATTTCGGTGGACGTCCGTTGTTCCACCACTATATTGGTGCAGTGGGCTTACTGACAAAGTATGATATTGAGGCATACTCTAAGCGTTACGACGGTCATGCTATGGGTGCTGGTATGTCATATGGTTATGTGTGGCCGGTTACACGACGCCTGTTGATTGATTTCCATACCAGTTTGGGATTCGTTGCGCGTGATGAACGTAATTATATGGTTGGTACTCCCTATGAGGATTACAATTTCATAGATAAGGAGGGAGATGGTATTAACAATCATTATGGTGAAATACCTACAAACTCAAGGGCAACAATGCTTTGTCCTATAAAGATGGGTATTTCTATATCTTATATTTTAAAGTAACAAACAAGTTAGATAGAAAGAATAAGAATGAAGCGTAGTATTTCATACATAGCAGTATGTTCGTTGATGTTCATCTTCAGTTCAGTTCTCGCTTTTGCGCAGGGTGATGCTGTAGATGCAAATATACACATCAATTTTGAAACCTCTGGTCAGAAAACCTATCGTACCGTGCAGTATGCTCTGTTCAAAACTTCAAACAAAGCATCAACAGTACAGAAGTCACTCGAGGAAGCTATTGTGCTTCAGCGTGGTGATGGAGGCAATATCGTTTTGACAGCATGGGATGACGCTCTGGCAAAGAATAAGGTTAAATTTAGAAATTCTAAAGGTAATGGTGATTTCAAGGTGCACGCATATCCCGATATGGCAATCCTTGTCTCTACCTATGATCCAGAGGATGAACTTACCATCGAGGATGCTCGCTTCCATATAATACCTCTTGTTGAGGGCCAGACTGAATATGAGTTCAGTTTCAAGAGTACAATGGACAAAGGTTCACAGCGCATTGACAACGTTGATGTCTTCGGTTTGAACCGTGATACTATCAATATTGTTGCGGCTCCTCCTATTGATGATGGTAAGAATATGTATTTCCGTATTCATGTGGATTTACCAAAACAGTACGGTAACAGCAAGGCTCGTCTTGTAGTTCAGCCAATGTCTGTCGATTGTCAGACAGAGGATACCGTTGATTATATCCCTGGTGTTGTAATGGAGGGATATGAGTATCATAAATTGCAGGACAAGCGTATGCGCTTCAATTATATGAAATACGATAATGTTGCGTATTGTTATAGTCCTAATCTTTTATATGATGATGAGAAGGTTTATCTTGACACTACTTTGGTATATGTCAAGCCAAATCGTAGAAAGACATACAAAATTCCTTATGAGGTAGTCTTGGCAGAATTTAACAATGACTATTTCCATCAGTCTGCTGCTACAGGATCTTGTAATGGAAAGAATATTTTTAAATTCATAGATCTGGGTGTTGCTGCTGCTGATATGGATGTAGATGAATTCCAGGTTACGGCAGAGAGTAACTACGATACAAAGAATCAGGATCTTCGTCTTCGTTTCATCGTAGGTAAGTCAGAACTTATCAACGACTCGATCAACCAGAAAATGCTTGAGGACCTTGTTACTGAGTTGCGTTCGTACGGTGATCAGTTGATGGAGGTGAAGGTAGAAGCTTCTGCATCTCCGGAAGGTGGTTTGGAGTCTAACCGTCGTCTTGCTGCGGAACGTACCAAAGTGGCTGTTCAGAAAGTACGCAGCTATATGGGCAAGGTTGATGTAGCTTTCCATACTGGTACCCCGAAGGTATATACTTGGGAGGATGTTGCAAAACAGGTAGAGGAAGAAGGATACCCTGGACATGCAGAACAGATTCGTATGAATATGGGGGCTAATGGATATGGTGGTGATGCTGCTATCATGGCTCTTGAAGGATACGAAACAGTTATCGAACCTGTAATGCAGCAGCAACGTCGTATGCGTGTGACATATCGTTACGAGCGTGAGCATATCATGGATGCTGATGAGGCTTATGCTGCATATTTGGTACGCAAACATGATTTGTTGCAGGGTAAGGGTAAGGATTTCTCAGATGGTGACTACTATAACTTGTACACTGTCATCAAAGATTCTGCAGAACTTGATACTCTGACAATGATTGCATATAACCATGTGACACGCAGTCCTGGTTATGAGAATGTGAAGTTCTCTATGTATGTTGCCAACAAGATGGCTATGCTTAACTCTCGTCAGGGAAAACCTGATGCAAAGGTGTTGGCACCATTCATCAATAGTCGTTTGCGTGCTCTTTCTACTCGTGAGCGTAGCGAGCGTGCACAGAAGAACCGTCGTGAGGTGTTGATTAACCAGATTATCACTTACTTCCAGATGGAGGAGCGTGATAGTGCATTGAGCTATTGTAACTATTGGTTTGCAAATGACAATGACCCTAAGGTTGAACGTTTGAAGAAGTATATCAAGTTCAAGGAAGGTTTTGTTAAGTATGCTACACATCAGTTGCCACCAGCAGAGGAGAAGGAAGTTCTTGATGCTATGAATTATGTCATCAGCTGTGCGCCAGACAACAAGGCTGTGATATATACCGAAGCTCGAGAGATTCTGAATGTTCCAAATGCTGTTTGTCAGCAGTTGGTAGCAGAAATGGATGATGAGAATCCAAAGAAATGGTATCTCCGTGGAATGTTAGAAGCTGACTTGGAGGAACAGCGTCTTGGCGAGCCTAAGAAGCCGGATTACGTTCCAAACTATTTGGCTTTCTTTAACCATAGTTTCGAATTAGAACCTTCATATAAGTGGTTGTATCTCTCTGATGGCCAGGTGAGCGACAAACTGCGTGAGAAGTTCAAGTATAGTAAGAAGAAGAAGGAACGCTATCATCAAATCTTTAGTAATCTTGTGACGCTGAAGAGTGATGCTGGTGCATCTTCTGAAGATGTTATAGAGATTAGTGGTGATGATGATGAAGAAGTAGCAGAAGGCACCGAGCAGGCTTCTACAGAGACTGCTGAGGGTGAGAATGCTACAGATAATGCTGAATCAAAATAGAAAGATGAATAAAAAAATAGTTTTGGTTGCACTGACAGCATTGCTGTTAGGACTGCAGAGTAATGATTCTATTAAGGCTGCTCCAGCGATAAATCCGTTGGATCCGTCTACTCTGAAGGCGATTGATCCATTGGATACGCTTGATGAGGAAGACTTGCAGGCTATGCGTGACACTATTAAAATGTCACGTAAGAACCTTGCTCGCGGTACCAATGCGGTGAATGCTTTGGACTACAGCGTAAGAGACTTTTACAAGCCAAAAGGCTATCAGTTCTACAAGGGTATCATTCAGAACCTGTATTATGGTGTATCGGCTGGATATCAGCAGATACTCCCTCAGGCTGAATTGGCGCCCAAGTTGAATCTGATACAGGTTATGGGTCAAGTAGGTACTCGACTGAACAAACTTAACAGTTTGCGTTTAAGTCTTGGTGCCGGCTGGGGATATAACTATCAGCGTGGTTTGCGTCTTGCACGTTTTTCTGGACGTTTTGATTACATGCACGACATTACCACTCATTTTGAGGGTTATAACTCTTCAAGATGGCTTGATGTCCAGGCACTCGTCGGTATTGGAGGAGACTATACTTTCTTCAATGGCACTGGAAAGAAGAAATTTGCTCCAGAGGCACATACTGGTGCACAGTTGAAGATTTTTACAGGTCCACATGCCTATCTTAATGTTGAACCATATATTGGTATAGGTGGTCCGCAGATGGATTACGAATACCTTCGTAACTGGCGTGGTTTCGATTTGTTCTATGGTGTGAATGTTGGATACGAGTTCAGCCTCAATGACAACCTTTCAAAGGCTGCACGTGTTAAGTTTATGCTCTCTCGTTTGGAGAAGTTCCCAGAAGAAACTTATGAAACTAATGAGCTGTGGCGTCGTCCTTGGTTCGTTGAATTTGCTGGCGGTCTCAACTGGACAGAAACGGCTATTAAGGATTTGAGTTTCACATCTTCTACAGGTCATACAACAACCATCAGCATAGGTAAGTGGTGGTCTCCTGTATTGGGTTTCCGTTTCTCTGGTTTTACACAAATTGCAAAGCGTGAGGAAATCAAATATGAAGGATTGGGTAATGTGCCAGTAGGTCCTTATGGTGATATGACTGAGACGTTCAATACTCACTATATGGGTATCCGTGCAGAGGCTTTGTTTAATCCATTTGGTTTCTTCTATAAGTCATTCAGCTGGAACCAGCCGTTTGGTGGCTATGCTTTCTTTGGTATAGGTTATGGTACGTTGTCAAAGTATAAGCGTACTTTCATAGAGAAATATCGTGTTGGTACGGAGTCATATAGCTTTGGTGCTCATTTCTATGGCTACATCAATCCTGATTTGCAGTTGTTCATAGAGCCACGTTATTCTCACAGTGTATATCGTCAGAACGAGGAGATACATGACATGAACCACATGTCTCTTAATCTTGGTCTTACAGTGATGGTACGCAGCCCTCACTATCGTCCGGTTGAGGAGATGGATGCTGTTCAGCACTATACTTACAAAGTTAACAAGGGTGTTCGTGTAGGTGTAGGTGGCGGTATTCCGATGCTTTCACGTCGTTATAGTGACTGGGGTGCAGGTGATTTTGAATGGAATCTCCAAGGTTGGTTTGACTACACGTTCAATACATACCTCGGCATACGTGGTAGTATGAATCTCATGAATACTAGCCGTAATGAGTTGTTGCCTTATAATGCTCATTATAGAAGAGAAGATGGTTCTATGTGGTCAACAGGACGTAATGGTCTCGTAAAGGTTAATCGCAGAAATGTATTTGGTGCACTTACAGCAGAGGCAAACTTGATGAACCTCTGTGCTGGTCGTATGAACAAGCGTAAGTTTGAGCTTCATGCTTATGTAGGTCCTGCATTCATGTGGTTGGCTTCACAGGAGTATTCTGTTGCTACTTCTGAACCGGCATTTGATGGTGGTTACAATTCTTCACCTCAGTTTGATGATACTGATCATTGGTATATTGGTGTCAATGGTGGTTTCAAACTTGCTTATCCGATAGGAAAGAAGGGTGTTTCTGTATTCTTCAATCCTGAAGTCTATTTCATGGCTCAGAATGAGATGTATGATATAAGAGGCTTCAATACCGTATCAATTACGGATAAGTTGCACTTGTATGAGTCGCTAAACTTTGGTGTTCAGTACAAGATTGGTAAGCTCCGTCGTGATCCTAAGACGGTTAAGGCTATCCACGATCGTCATGACAATCGTTATAGGAGTCGTCAGTTGCGTGCAGTGGAGAAGTATAATGCCAAGTATGCAAAGAGAATTGCCAAGCAACATAAGAAGAGATAATATAATCGCTTAATAATCTTTAAGGTTACAGTCGTAAGTATGACATTCAATAGATTACATATCATAATAGCACTGCTTTTCACGCTTTTCGTCTGCTCAGTAAGCGCAGATGTGGCTCTGAATAGGGTATATAACAACCAGTCAGATGATACAGATACTGCGGTAAGCACTGAGCAACCAGATAATTCTGCTCAAACGGAGTCATCCAATGTCTCAGAATCGACAGAAAATGTATCTACGGAAACTGCTTCTACAGAAGTATCGAATGATGATAATACTGGTGTAGATAATACAGATAACACTGTAAGTTCTACAGAGTCATCTTCTTCTGATGAATCAGACAAGTCTGGTAAGTCAGACAAGAAGAAAAAGAAGTCAAAGGTAGCTAAAACGTCAGTTGCTCAGAAGATGTCAAAAGAAGCTGATGCTGTTCAAGCAGCTTTGGCAGTAGTGCTTCACAAGTATTCAACTCAAGCTGACACTATTGCTAATGAATTGTCCGCTCGATTCAATGATGAGGCAGATATGCAGACAGCGATAGCACGTGCATATTTCCGTAATAATGAGCGTGAAAAGACTCGTCGTTTCTTAGACAAGGCTTTCGCTATTGATGATGAGTTCTCTCCAGCTTTCATTTTGAAAGGTGACATGTATGGTGAGTGGGATGTAGATTCAGCGTGTCTTTGGTTTGAAAAAGCGATTGCCGTTGATTCTCTCAATCCGATACCATATGTAAAGTATGCAACGGTAATGTCCCGTAATGATATGGAGAAGGCTAAGGCCAAGCTTGAAGAGTTACGTCTTGCTGTACCTGGTTACAATGTAGATATTGAGTTGGCAACCCTCTACAATAAGAAGGGTATGGATGCAGAAGCTGCTGCTGCGATGGAGAGCGTAGATCCTCATACATTGACGATGAACCAGTTGATTCAGTTCGTACAGAACTGTTACTGGAGTCAGGATGATATCAAGTGTATGGAACTTTGCTTGATTGGTACTCAGCGTTTCCCAGACAACAAAGGTTTCGATCGTCTGTATTTCTGGAGTGCCACACGTTCAGGTATGTATGCAGAAGCACTTGAGCATGGTAAGATATGGTTTGAGTCTGCTAAAGACTCTGTGAATTCTGTGGATTATTTCTCTTTAGGTTCTTGCTACCTTGGTCTTTCTCAGGTGGATGATGCGTTTGCTACATATGCTAAGATACCAAGTTGTACGGACTATTTCGTACCTCAGATGGATGGTCAGATACGTCAGACTCTCAACCGTCGCATTGATGCTTTGAAGGCAGAACAGCGTTTCAAGGAAGCACTTGATCTTTACAAGATATTTATGGAGAAGTATCCATCTTCAGACAAGGCATATATGCTTTATCAGTATGCGGCTATCTATCGTGATTGGCAGGATGCTTTGCAAGGAGATGAAAAGTTGACGGTTATAAAGCAGATGTTCAATGTGTACGATCAACTTGAAACGGAATATCCAAACTGGGAGAATTTGCACTACGTTCTTTACACTCATGCACGTTGGACATACGCATATTTTGATCCAGATAATACTCAGTGTCTTGCCGAGCCATACTATCAGAAATTGTATGACTACTGTGTTTCCAAGGAAGAGCAGACTGATCAGTTGAAGAGCATGGAGATAGAGGCATGCCGTTATCTCGCATCTGTTGCATACTTCACTCGTCATGATTTGAAGACAGCTCGTGTATGGTGGAACAGGATACTCAACATTGATCCTGAGGATGAGAATGCACAGAATGCATTGAAGACAATTAAGAAGTAAAGATTTTATTAGGAGTTATAGTAGATAAGTAATTAAGGAGTTAAGACAAATGCTTTAGAATCAATAATTCAAGAGTTGTGTCTTAACTCCTTAATTCCTTAACTGCCAGACTCCTTTTTTTGTAATAGTAATGAAGCAAAAGAACTCTGTAATACGTTCCATAGACTGGTACACTGTTATTGCATACATAATATTATTGGCATTTGGTTGGATAAGTGTGTGCGGAGCCACCTATTCGGTTGATAATACAGATCTGTTCTCACTTGACACACGTTCAGGTATGCAGATTGTTTGGATTGTCACGAGTATTATGCTCGGCACATGTCTTCTGTTAATAGACAACAAACTTTATGAAACCTTTGCTTATGCTATCTATGTCGCATTGCTTCTATTGCTTTTCCTGACAATATTTAATCCCCATGAAATCAAAGGTTCCCGTTCATGGATAGTGATGGGGCCGTTGCGTCTGCAACCAGCTGAATTCGCAAAATTTGCTACGGCATTGGCAGTAGCTAAGTTTATGGCAGGATATAAATTTAGCTTAGATCGTTGGCAAGACTTAGTTAAGGTCATAGGCATGGTAGTACTGCCTATGTTACTTATCGTCATGCAGAAAGAGACTGGCTCGGCATTGGTTTATGCTTCTTTCTTTCTGATGCTATATAGAGAAGGCATGACAGGCAGTTTCCTTTTCACGGGTATTGCCATGGTAGCATATTTCGTAATAGGACTTCGTTTCGCAAACCCCTTATTGTTAGATACCCCTACCCATGTTGGTCCGTTCGTGGTGATGATACTGATACAGGTATTCACCTCGTTGTTGGTCCTGGTGTATTGCAAGGCATTGCGTGAAGCCCGTTTAATCATAGGCATATCTCTTGGAGTAACGCTGCTCGCATTGCTTTTCGCACAGTTTATCATTCCGTTTGACGTACTGTGGGTTCAATGTATAATTGTTGTTGCTACCATAGGCTATCTTATATGGCTGTTGGTAAGTACCCGTATGCGTGAGTATCTTTTTATAACACTGTTCACGATTGGTTCTGTAGTCTTTTTCTTCTCCGCTTCATACGTATTGAACAATATCATGGAACCTCACCAGCGTGTGCGTATCAACGTACTTCTTGGACTTGAAGAAGATCTTGCTGGTGCAGGCTACAACGTGCATCAGAGTGAGATTGCCATAGGTTCCGGTGGACTGCTGGGAAAAGGATTCCTCAATGGTACGCAGACGAAATTGAAGTTTGTGCCAGAGCAGGAGACAGACTTCATTTTCTGTACGGTTGGTGAAGAGGAAGGTTTTGCAGGTTCTGCCGCTGTCTTGTTGGTTTTCCTGTTTCTGATTCTCCGTCTTATTTATGTGGCAGAGCGTCAGCCCCACACCTTTGGACGAGTCTATGGATATTGTGTAGTCAGCATCTTCCTATTCCACTTGTTTATTAATGTCGGCATGGTGCTTGGCCTTACCCCTGTCATAGGCATACCGTTGCCATTCTTCAGTTACGGTGGCTCGTCATTATGGGGCTTCACCCTTCTACTGTTTATATTCCTTAGAATAGATGCCAGTCGCAAGATGATAAATGGGTGATTAATATGTAGCATACAACAGATTAAGACCAGTTGCACGAATTGCTTGAATTATAATCAGTGCAACTGGTCTTAATCTGTTTTTGTAATATTTATTTGCATGATATGAACAGAAACGAAATAAAAAATTTGACAGAATGAAATTATTTTCGTAATTTTGTATCTGATATATCACAATATAGGTTCTATGGAAAGTAATTTCGTTGATTACGTAAAGATACAATGTCGTTCAGGAAAGGGCGGCAAGGGTAGTATGCACCTTAAGCATATCAAGTATAATCCCAACGGCGGTCCCGATGGTGGCGACGGTGGTAAGGGCGGCAGCATCATCTTGCGCGGTAACCATAACTACTGGACGTTGCTTCACCTGCGCTATCAGCGTCATATCTTTGCAGAGCATGGAGGCAACGGTGGTCGTGACAAGTGTCACGGCACCGATGGTAAGGATATCTATGTTGACGTGCCGTGCGGTACGGTGGTGTATAATGCCGAAACAGGAAAGTATGTCTGCGATGTGATGGAAGACGGTCAGGAGGTAGTGCTTTTGAAAGGTGGCCGCGGTGGATTGGGCAATTTCCAGTTCCGCACAGCCACTAACCAAGCACCACGTTATGCCCAGCCTGGCGAACCCATGCAGGAGATGACTGTCATCATGGAGTTGAAACTCTTGGCTGACGTTGGATTGGTGGGACTGCCCAACGCAGGAAAGTCAACACTCTTGTCGGCCCTCTCTGCTGCAAAGCCGAAGATTGCCAACTATCCCTTCACTACGCTTGAACCCTCACTCGGTATTGTCAGTTACCGTGACCACCAGTCGTTTGTCATGGCCGACATACCAGGAATAATAGAAGGAGCATCAGAAGGCAAAGGTCTCGGACTTCGTTTCCTGCGCCACATAGAGCGCAACTCACTGCTTCTTTTCATGGTGCCGGGCGATACCGACGACATCAAGCGGGAATATGAATTGTTGCTCAACGAACTGGCGCAGTTCAATCCAGAGATGCTTGACAAACACCGTGTACTGGCTGTGACGAAGTGTGACCTGCTTGACGACGAACTTATAGAGATGCTGCGGCATGATTTGCCCGATGACCTACAGGTGGTATTCATCTCTGCTGTCACGGGCATGGGATTGGAAGAACTCAAGGACATACTGTGGCAAGAGCTCAACAGCGAGTCGAACAAAATAAAGGGTGTCATAGCAGAACAGACACTTGTGCATCGTGACAAGGATTTGTCATACCTTGCGGCTGAGGTCATGGATGAAGACCGCATGGCAGATGAAGAAATAGGTCTCACGACTGACGAGGATACCGATGACATAGAATACATAGACGAGGAGGATGTAGAAGACCTCGAAGACTTCGAATATGTATGATGCTTCACCAGTGGCATAGTGTATGATTTATTACGATTTAGGAAAAGACATAACAGCGTTCACCACCGACCGTTCTGTGGGACGTGACAGTGCACTGCTACTCTCGGCATTGCCGGTTAGGGCAACGGGGCTGGTATATCCTCACCAGACGCACACCGACCGCATAGCCGTCATAGATGAACGGATGCTTGCCATGCCTGCGGAAGAACGCAGAGCGAACCTTGAGGGAATCGATGCAGTGCTGAGCAATCAGCGAGGCGTGGCTATAGGTATCAGTACCGCCGACTGTATTCCTGTAGTTGTTTATGACCCAGAGCATCACGTTGCCGCCGCCATACATGCAGGTTGGAAGGGTACCGTGAAACGTATTGTGGAGAAGGCAATAGCCATGATGATGCAGACATACAGCACAGATCCATGCCAGTGCTCTGCCGCAATAGGTCCTGGCATCAGTCAGGACAGTTTTGAAGTGGGGCAAGAGGTGGTGGAACAATTCATTAATGCCGGATTCCCGATGGAACGTTACACCATACAGAAAAGAAAACCGCACATCGACCTCAAGGCAATAAACCTTCAGCAGTTGAAAGATGCAGGTGTTTGCGAGGAGAAAGTCATAGTGTCGCCAGTAGATACCTTCACCGACGTGCATTTCTTTTCCGCGCGTCGTGAACAAAAACCACAGTCTGACGGTACTGTAAAAAAATGCGGCCGGATACTCAGCGGTTTTGTGTTATAGGCCCCCGATATACTAACTATTATAAGACAATGAAAACCACAAGAACAATCATAGTGTTACTTATTTCTCTCTGCCTCAGTATCATTGTGGAGGCAGAGGAAACTTATCGCCACGTTCACTACGACGATCACAGCGGTATGTCGCAGTGGCATGTAACTAAAATGCTACAGGACAAGCGTGGCTTCATGTGGTTCTCTACATGGAACGGCCTCAACCGTTTCGATGGTTATGAGTTTGCCGTGTTCAAGTCGAAACCCGGCGACGGAAACAATCTGACCTCAGACCGCATACGCAACATGCTTCTTGGTGAAGACGACAATATCTATTGTGTCATCAACGAAGTTGTGTGGCGCTTCAATCTCTCTACGTATAAGTTTGAGGCAGTTGACAGAGCATTGGCAGAGCGCTATCTTGCCCGCATGAACAGTGATGCCTTGCTGTATAAACAACTGCGCAACTATCAGTATGGCGACATATCACTTGAAGACATACGCCAGTACATGCAGGATTCGCAGAAGAACCATTGGTTTATGGAACGCTTTGGCGTATCAAAGGTGTCACAGGTGCGACAGCCGGCACAATTTCTCGATGTGATACCGCGCAGTACTGTCCGTGCCATGTATTGCGACCGCAAGAAGCGTATATGGATAGGAACCCGCGACACCAATGTGCTTGCAGTCCTTGACAGTACGCTGAACCTTATAGGCTACCTTGGGCGTGACGGACGTCTGCACCGTGAACAGACAGAGTTCTATCCCATCTATTCCGTATTCCAGCAGAAAAACGGTTTGATATGGGTGGGTACCAAGCCAAATGGACTGTTCCGCTTGCGTGAGACATCCGACGGAGTGTTTGACATGGAGAGTTTCATCAAGGGCACGGCGGCGGAAATAAAGGCTGGACGGAGCATAGGCAGCAATGACATATACAGTTTCCAGGAAGACAGTCATGGTCGATTGTGGATAGCCACACAGGGTGGAGGATTGAATCTGGTGCTTAATCCCACCGCCCCTGCAGCCGACATACGCTTCGCTAACAGAGAAAACACCTTCACCACTTATCCCCGTAATGCATTGCTCATGCGTCGCGTTATGATGACCAAGGGAGGGTTGATGCTCGCCACCACCACAGAGGGTTTGATTGTCATAGCAGGCGTGGAGGGCGATCCGCGCAAGGTCACGTTTACCATGCACCAGCGTGAGTCAATGCGTGAGTCAAGTCTGTCTTGCAGTGCCGTCATGGACATGCTGATAGACCGTAAGGGCAGGCTTTTCGTCTCCAGTGAGAGCGGTGGAGTCAACATGCTGTTGACCGACGACCTGACAGCTAAGCAGTTTGAATTCAAACATTACAACACTGACAACGGCATGGGCTCTGATGCCGCCCTGGCAATGACCGAGGTAGGTGACGAGATACTCATACAGTGCAATAACCAACTGACGCGCCTCAATGCAGACTTAGGTACGATAGAGAATTTCAACGACATGTTCTTCTCCACTGCATCACACTTCTCTGATGCCGAACCGCTGCTGTTGCCAGATGGACGCTGGCTGCTGTCGCTCGAAAATGGAGTGATGGTGATATCCGAACAAGCCTTTCACTTGCGTCCGTATGTGCCGCGTATCGCATTCACTGCGTTCAATCTGCCGAATCTGCCCCCCGACTATTCAGCCGACAAATGCGACACTCTGCGCCTTACCTCGGGAGAACGCGACGTCACAGTGCGCTATGCTGCCCTTGACTATTCGGACAACGCCAACATACGTTATGTTACGCGCGTGACAGAACAACGCCATTGGTGGCAGCGCTCAGACAGCGCAGCATGGTCGGTGCCGTCAGAAAACCGTGCGCTGACGCTCTATAACCTGTCACCGGGTACATACACCCTTGAGGTGCGTTCCACCAATGCCGAGGGCCTTTGGGCCGACAACACCCGCACACTCACCATCATCGTAGAACCCATGCTCTGGGAAACGTGGTGGGCACGCCTGCTCTATGTCCTGTTGATAGCAGCAGTGGTGGGAGGCGTCACATACACCTACATGCACATCAAAGAACTTAGACGGCAGCGTGAGGAAAACCTTCGTAAATACCTCTCCCTGCTTGAAAAGATGAATGATGAGGACGATTCTTCTCCAAGTTCTGAAGAAGGAGGAGTGGTGAATAATGATAGCCATGCCGGGCATGAGTCACAGTATAGCGATACAGACGAGGTGGATGCCTCTCAGTCGCCTCTTGTCATTGTCAACGAGGAAGACGAGGCCTTCATGCAGCGCGTGTTGCAGTTTGTTGACCACAACATGAGCAACAGCGACGTGGGAGTTGACGAGATGGCATTGGCCACCGCCACGAGCCGTTCATCGCTCAACCGCAGAATGAAGCAACTCATGGGTGTAACGCCGGCAGACTTCTTGAAGGAGGCACGAATGAAGCGAGCCAAGCAGTTGCTTGCCACCACCATGCGCAGTGTCAACGAGATTGCCTACGGCTGTGGATTTTCTGACCCCAAGTATTTCTCAAAATGCTTTAAGTTTTCCGAAGGCATGTCGCCAAGCGAATACCGCGCAAGGGTGCAGAACGCAGGTTGAGATAAATTTCCCCCTATGGTGGAAAATTTTTCACCACTATTTTGGGATTTTCTTAAACCCCGCAGATAAAAATAAAAGGTAACTTTGCAACCAGAATCATTCTAAATCAATCAAACAAAAACTATTTATGATCAGCAAAGTAACCTTAATGAAATTGCTTTCATTGGTTGTGGCAGTTATTATCAGTGTGCCTACAATCACGTTAGCAAAGAAAAAATTACACACCATTGGTGATTCCACCATGGCAAACTATGCCACAGACGGCTCCACCGACAAGCGCGGTTGGGCTCAGATGTTGCAGCAGTTCTTTAATACAGACAATGTTACAGTGAACAACCGTGGCAAGTCTGGTGCGTCGAGTAAGTCCTTCTATAAGGAGTTAGCCTATTGGCCAACTATGGTAACGGGTGGCAACGACGAGATGCAGTCAGGTGATTACCTGCTCATCCAGTTTGCCCACAATGATGAAAAGAATGGCGGTGCCGACGGTGACACCGTGCAGGCATATCACAATCTGATGGGTACGGGTACGGAGGTGGATTACCGTGGTACTACGGCCTCAGGAACATTCAAGACTTATATCCGTAAGTACATCACGGAAGCGAAGGCGATGGGTGTTACACCAATTGTTGTAGGACCTATCTGCCGTAAGTTTTTTGAGAATGGCAAAATACGCCGTAACGGCCGTCATGACCTCGGTGATAGTTTTACCCTGTGTGATGGCAAGACATATTCAGAAAAGAATTCTGTTCCTGCTACAGACGATACTTACGACTATGTTGCGCAAGCAAAGGCCGTGGCAGATGAGTTTGATGATGTTCCGTTCCTTGATCTCACAGCAGAGACAGCCAATTTATACGAAAGTTATGGAGATACTTATTGCACGGAGAATATCTTCTGTAATGATGACGGCACGCATCCTCAGTTGCTCGGTGCTACACTTATAGCACGTACCTTTGCACAACTGCTCATAAATCAGGCTGCATCAGAGACGGATGCGAAGAAAAAAGCAGTGCTTCAGGCTTTGGCAGCAGATGCAATCGTAAGCAATGATATCTCTTTTAATCCGATTTCAGGTGACCTTGGCGAGGGTTATGTGGGCATGAACGTTACGAAGGAGTACAGTGTCAGTGCCTTCGGACTTGCTTCTGAGACAGGCACGATGACATTCAGTGTCACTGACGGTTTCAAAATCTCTACTGACAAGAGTGTGTGGGTGCAGTCATTGGAAGTGCCTTACACTGGTTCCAGTCTTATTTCAACAATCTATGTCCGTGCAAACATTTCTGAGGCAGGAGCGAAAACAGGTACGCTGACAGTAACCGACGGTACCAATCAGAAACAACTCGACCTTGCAGTAAGCGGCATAAGCCTTGCTGGCGGTGAAGAAACAACCTGCGTATGGCCTTTGCACAGCACAGCATTGACGGGCGAGTCAACAAGTCTTACTGCCTCAGAGGTAAAGACAAGTAGCATGGCAGTAAAGGGAATAGTTTCGCCAACGAATGTAGAGAATGTGACAATGGCATACTTCGACATAGATGGAAGCACATGGCCTGCCGGCGAGATTGACGAAGTGTCAACACGTTACATAGAGTTCAAGGCTACTGTTCCTTCAGAAAAAGTATTCAATCTTGACAAGATAAGTTTCAATGTAATGGGGTGGGGAGGCAATACTGTAAGTTACCATGCCTACTATTCCACCAAATCAGATTTCTCAGACCCTACGCTCATTGACGAGAAACTTAGCTTGACCAACAAGCAGCAGGTAAGTGTAAGCAAGGATGTCGTCAAGGAACTTGGTGAAGGTGAGAGCATATACATTCGTATATATCCCTGGTTGAATAATATCTCCTCTGCCATTACCGGCAAATTCCTATGCGTTTCAGATGTAACGCTTCACGGAACCATTGCTGATGAGGGCGCCAATGTCGTTACCATTGCCGGCGACATCAACTATCCTTTCAATACTGCAGCACCTCGTGACTACAGTCTGAGTGATGCCGCTATGGCCGTAGGCTTTACCAACATCACCTATTCTCTCGGTTCGGAAATCACAGATGGCGGCACACGCAACTATACTGGTGGCGATGCCAACGGACAAACATTCGCAAAGTTCAATGCTGTCAGCACCGGTACGGGTTCTTCTGCAACTGATGCCAATGCCATACGTTTCAGCATAACACCTGCCGACGGCTTTACCTTTGTGCCGACAGGATTCTCTTTCCAGGGCGCTCGCGCAGGAACCAATGGTGGTTCTGTCAGCGTTACCGCTAAGAGTGGTACTACATCTGTCAGCGTTACCGATGCAAGTTATGTTCTTAATACCGACAAGACGCAGGATGTAAATATCAACACTTTCAATGGAGAGATTTCCGGTATCGGCGCAACGGTTGACAATCCACTCATAATAGACCTTAACATGCTTGGTTTTGGCAGCAGCAAGACCTTGATGCTCCGCAACGTCGTAATATCAGGCACACTCTCGGGCGCACCAACATCCACTACCAAGTATGAGTTGGGTACCACTGTCAGTCCTGCTGATGCCGGTACCATTACTGTTGACCCAATGATGGACAGCTACAAGGAAGGAAAGGAAGTAGTTCTTTCTGCTGCACCAAGCTTTGGATATGCCTTTGCAGAGTGGCAGGAGAACGGCGCAACAATCTCTACTGACGCTCAGACAACCATCACGATGGATGCCGACCATAATGTTACGGCTGTATTTGAACCCGTTAATGTCTATACCGTGACAACCAAGATTTCCAATGACCTTGATAAAAAGATAGGTTCAGTTACGCTTGCTCCTAACGATCATGCAGGAAAATATGAGGAGGGAACAGTCATCACTGCTACAGCCAACGAGTCAAAGATTCTGAAGTTCAATGGCTGGACGGATGAATATGAGAACAACAATGTGACAACTGCCACACGCACCGTTACCGTTGACAGGGATATGCAGCTTGCTGCAAACTTCGAGGTGCAGGGATTCATAGCGGTGTTTGATGCAAGCAGCACTCAAAGTTACGCATACAAGAATACATCGGGCTATCCATTCTCTGCAGACGTGACATGGGACGACAACCGCAATGCCAAGTGCAGCATCGTGAAAGTGTCTGACGGTTCTCTCGTATATAGTCAGAGCACAGGTACTCCTGTAGTGCGTAATCGTGAGAACGTGGTGCTTACGGGCATCAACGGTCTTTATCAGAACGGCTACCTCACCAGCGACATTGCATGGCAGTATCAGTTCTCAACGAAGAACTTCACCTCTGCGACATTCGTAGGTGACATGGCTGCAAAGAACATGGCCAACAAGTCTTATAAGGCGATGTATTCAACCGACGGCGTTAACTATACCGACATCAGCGGTGCTGCATGGGACATGACCGCCAATGTTGTCAAGTCTTTGGAGTTTAATCTGCCAGCAAAAGCCATCGACCAGGAAACGGTTTATATCCGCATCACCGGGGTAGGTGACGAGAAACTGTCGACGGCATACCCGGCAGACCAGACCTTTGGCGGACTATCGTACTGTGAACACTCAGAGAGCGGCATAGGCAACGTGTATATCCTTGGCGACCCTGTGGCAGAGGATGACGGTCAGAATCCTTCTGTAGTCAGCACATTGCCTCAGAACGGTGCAGCCGGTGTCTCTGCAAGCGGTACCATAACCATTACATATTCAGAGCGCATACAGTCTGCATCAACTGATGCACAGGTGACACTCGGCAGCGGCAGTGACGTGAAGGCTGCTTCTCCAGTCTTTGCCAGCAAGTCTATTTCTTTCCCGTACGCCAACCTTCAGTATGGTGCTGTATATACAGTGAACGTTCCTGCAGGTTTCGTAGAGGACAGAAACGGCAATGCTGCAGATGCCTGCAGTTTCTCTTTCACTGTCATGGACCGCAAGAAACCGACGGCTCGCACGTATGATGCCATCGTTGACGGCACGCTGACACAGCTTGACATCAAGAAAGCAGAGTTCATTGAGGCTACGGGAGACATGCCGCGCCAGTATCGTTCCATTCAGAATGCCATTGATGCAGCACCAAGTGACGGTACAGTTCCATATCTTATATATGTAAGAAACGGCTACTATCGTGACCCTAACTATACATTCAACGACAGTTACGGCACACGCTATACCGACATGACCTCAAACTCCGGTTCAGCGACCGAGCGCATAGCCGGCGGCATCAATGAGTATGACTCCTGCCGCATAGTGTGCATCAACAAGCCAAACGTGCATATCATAGGTCAGAGTCGTGATAATGTTATCATTGCTACCGACCGTCTTGATGGTTCTGTAGCTTCTGACCACTCGAAGGTATGGTATCATATTGGTGCAGGTGCTGCAGTAGAGGTACAGGCAGCGGGTACAGATTTCCACATGGAGAACCTTACCGTTGACAATGAGAACTGGACTAAGAAGAAGATGGAAGGTCCGCAGGCATTGTGCTTCAATATCTCTGGCGACCGTGCCGTACTGAATAATATTCGCACACGCTCTTACCAAGACACCTATTACAACGGTGGAACATACAACCGTTCCTTCTGGAATAACTCAGAGATACATGGTGCCGTTGACTTCATATATGGCGCAAGTGATGTGTGGTTTGAGGGATGTACGCTCGACATCAACCGCAAGACAGGCGGATTCATCGTGGCACCAAACCATCCGGAGGCTACACGGTGGGGATATGTATTCAACAATACACGCATCACCTCAAGTTACTTCGATGCACAGACTGGTTCTATATGGCTCGGTCGTCCGTGGCACGAGAAGCCAAAGACCGTCTTCCTGCACACGCAGATGGAACTGCAGCCAAACGATTCGCTGTGGTATGAAACGATGGGAGGCCTGCCGGCTCTGTGGGCGGTATATGATTTCCACGATGCCAACGGCTACGCCTTCAGTGGTTCAAAGGCTGTGTCGCGTGAGGATTACTACTACACCGAGAACGGGACGAAGGTTTGGGGCAAGGCAAAGAACAAACTGACTGACGACGAGGTACTGCAATACACTATTGACAACGTGCTCTCTGGCGACGGTTCATCGTCAGCAACCGGCTACTGGAATCCAATGCCCGTAGTAGAGAAAACCTCTCAGCCTGTTGTCGCCGTCAACGGCAATGTAGCCACATGGACGAAGGACGACTATGCTATATGTTATGTCGTTACGGTCAATGGCAAGGCTGTGGCATTCCCTACCGACTGCCGTTATGTAGGTGAGGAAGGCTATGTCATTACGGTGCAGTCTGTCAATGAGTACGGCGGTCTTTCCGATGTCTCTGCCGAGGTTGTGCTTCAGAGTGCCACCGCCGTTGTAGGAGTACAGGCATCTGAGGCAAACCGCACATCACAGAAAGGAATCTTTACCCTCGACGGAAAAATGGTTTCCGATATGTCTGCCAGTAGAATATATATCCATGACGGAATTAAGAAAATAAAGTGATAAACATAAGATAGAGTCAGTATTTAACTGACATTTCCTTGCGATAGCAGTCATGAAAGTTTCTTTCGGGCTGAAATATCGCAAGGATTTTTGTTTTTAGCAAGAGGCTGAATATCAAGAGGTAAAGAAAAAACAAAGAGTCTGCTCTTTAAGTTTGCATCGTAATAGGGCATCTTTTACCTTGTAATATGATATCTTTTACAGTATAATATGATATCTATTACCATGCAAACTGTTTGCTTTTAGAGCGTAAAATGGTGCATATTACACCGTCATGACCCGATTAGGGATTTCTTAGTTTGTAGATATGCGAATTATATTGGTGGAAATTTCGACTGACTCTCTCTATTTCGACAGGCGAAAGCATGCGCCATTTGTTCACAAATAGCATCACTCGATTATAGGAAAATATCGACATAAATCCCTTCCTTCACCTTACGCACACGTTGACTGGATTTTTGTCGAGTGCTGAGAGCATTTCTTCCCTGCTGTCAAAGGAGAAAGTCATGAAGGCAATGGTGTCGCTGCTGTTGTGAAACTGCCTTACGGGGTCGCCCTCATGCCTCATATACAGACAGTCAGAAAGACGGTGCTGCAGTGACTGGGCGAGAGTTATCCCGCCGAGTGTACCGTCATGGTCGGCATGTACCACCATGCTCATGGCGCATGTACTGTGTGGCTCCTCATTCATTGCGATGTCGTCGCCAACGGCAGCCTGTAGTGTCATGGCGGTGACGTTGTGCCCTGTGGCACGGCGTATCACCTGCGGAATCATGTTGCCGCCGTTTCGAGGGCCAATGTCGAGGATGAAGATGCGGCCGTCACGCGACACTATGTACTCTACGTTGCAGGGCCCTGTGCGGAAGTCAAGGGCAGTGATGACATCCTGTATCAGGCGCTTTGCCTTTGCATCGGTGTCATGGTCGATGCCTGAGGGCAGCAGCAGCGCTGCGGGAGTGTAGGGTGCAAGGCGCACGTCCTTGTGTTGCTCACATATTCCCCAGAGTACCACCTTGCCGTCGATGACGAAGATATCGCCGTCTTGCTGGGGCAGGTCGGTCTCGATAAATTCCTCCAATATCACACTACCCAGTGTGGAGTGGGCGAGAGCCTCGTCGAAGTGCATTCGTATGTCGGCTGCGCTGCACACGCGAAAAACCCCTCTGCTGCCTGAAGAATCAATAGGCTTGAGCATTGCAGGAGCATTGACGGTGCTGAAGAAACTGACGGCCTCTTCCACGGTACGGCATCCCTTAGCTTTTGGGGTGGGGAAACCGCCTTTGGCGAGAAGTTGACGGAACAGCTGTTTCTGTGTCATTGTTTCGACGGTGCTGGTAGGGTTGCCGGGCAGACTCAACTGCTCTGCCACGTATGCAGCCACGGGGGCAAGCACGTCAGACCAGTATGGTGTTATGCCGTCGATGTGTCGCCGGCGAGCCTCGGCCAGTACGCAGTCCTGGTCGGTGATGTCTATATATGCCTGTTCGTCACTGACGGCATGACCCGGTGCATCGGGGTGTATGTCGGCAGAGATGACGTGGTATCCCAATCGGTGAGCCTCGTTGATGGCGATGGCCTGCCCGGCGTTGGCACCGAGAATCATTATTCTTTTCTTTCTCATCATGTAGTAATGCAAACCAAATGCAAAGATAATAATTTTTTCTGACATATCATCATTGTTTTTCTTGTGTATGAAGAAAAATATTAGTAACTTTGCATATAGCATTATAGAATATGGTGGTCGTTAATAGATATACTCAAGACAGAAAATGTGAATGGGATGATTTCGTGAGCAAGTCAAAAAACGGAACATTCCTTTTTCTGCGTGACTATATGGACTATCATAGTGATCGCTTCTGTGACTGCTCGCTGATGTTCCGTCAGGAAGGAAAACTTGTGGGCTTGCTACCGGCGAACATAAAGGATGATACGCTTTATTCGCATCAGGGACTGACGTACGGGGGACTCGTAATAGGATGCCGCCAGGTTACATCGGTTGTGATAGAGATGTTTGAGGCGCTGCGCTTGTTTCTTGCACAAAACAGAATAAGAAGGGTGGTATATAAGGCGTTACCGTGGATTTACTGCACACAGACTTCAGACGAACCGCTGTATGCCATGCACACAGTATTCAGAAATTACAGAATCGCGGAGCGTGACGTGTCGTCAGTGATAGACATGCACAATGCGTTGAAATGGCGCGAGAGTCGCAAATACGGGCTGAGAAACGCTGCGAAGAATGGTCTGAAGGTGGAGTTTAGCAAGGACTTTGCGGCCTTTTGGCCAATACTCAGTGACAACCTGTTGCAGAAACATGACGCAAAACCTGTGCATACGCTTGAAGAGATAACGCTGCTGAACAACCGTTTCCCTGACAATGTACTCCTTGTGTCGGCAACGAAAGACGGCGTGATGGTAGGAGGCATCGTGGCGTATGTCACGAGTCAGGTGGTGCACACTCAGTATATATCTGCAACGCAGGAGGGAAAACGAATGGGGGCTGTCGATGCCGCTGTGGATTTTCTGCTGCATGGTTTTCAGAAGCAGAGGTATCTCGATTTTGGCAAGTCAACAGAAGCAGACAGCTATACGCTGAACAGGAACCTGTTGTTTCAGAAAGAAGGTTTTGGAGCCAGGGCACTGTGTTACGACACATACGAATGGATAAATGAACAGTAAATATAAAAACATATTCAAGGCTACGACGCTGTTTGGCAGCGTTCAGGCATTGAACATACTTCTCAATCTGGTTCGCACGAAATTGGTGGCGATGTTCCTGGGTCCGGCAGGTGTCGGACTCAGTGCCATATTTAATGAAACGCGTGAGCTGATACACGAAAGTACCAACCTGGGAATGGACCAGAGCGGTGTCAGGGAGATATCCGTGGCATACGAGACATGGAAAAAGACGGGCGACCGCTCGGCAATGGAAGAGACGGTGATGCTTGTCAGAACGTGGGTAGTGGTGTTTTCCGTCTTTGGAGCCTTGGTATGCCTTGCATTGGCATATCCGCTGTCAGTGATGTCATTCGGCGATGGCGAACACTGGTTGAGTTTCATGGTTCTTTCACCTGCCGTTGCCATGGCAACGATGACCTGCGGAGAGATGGCAGTGCTCAAGGCCACGCGAAAACTGAAAGCCATTGCATCGCTCAGTACCGTGAACATACTGGTGGGCATGCTGACAAACATACCGTTGTATTATATGTATGGGATGAAGGGTGTGATTCCGGCAATACTGTTCTATGGGTTTTGCCAGATGCTTATAGTGATGCACTTCTCTTATAAGGATACACCACTGCAACTCAGGTTCGACAGGATATTCATGCTTACGGGAAAGCCGATGCTGCTGCTGGGCGGTGCATTCGTATTGCAGGGATTTCTTGAACACGGTACGAAGCTCGCCATTCAGGCTTTCATCAACAACTGCGGCGGAAGCCTGGAGGATGTGGGCCTGTATATTTCCACGACGATGATAATATCGACATTCCTCGGAATATTCGCATCAAGCATAACGGCAGATTTCTATCCGCGTCTGTCTGGCGTCTTTGCAGACAAGAAGGAACGCTCGCTGACACTGTGCCGGCAGATAGACGTGCTGCAGATGCTTACGGCTCCAATGCTGGTGGCATTTCTCGTGGGAATACATATCATAGTGCCACTGCTGTTGACAGATGAGTTCGTGGATGTGATACCGATACTAGAGATAGCACTCGTGTCGTGTCTCGTGCGCAGCATGTCGCAGCCTATGGCGTTTATGCCACTTGCCGCAGGTGACTCGAAGATGTTCCTCTTTGTCGATGTCGTTGACTTTATGCTGATGTTCCTGTGCTACACGGTATGCTATGCTGTGTTTGGACTGATGGGACTGGCTTATGGTATATGTGTTTACAACGTGCTTGACCTTCTGTGGGTTGTCGTGTGCATGAAACATAAATACGGCGTGATGCCAAACATGAGGAATGTTTTGTTCCTTGTGGCTCAGACCGTATTGCTGTTGGCGGCTCTCATGGTTGTCAAGAACACGGAAGGTGTGATGTATTGGCTGCTGGGCTCGCTTGTGACGATTGTCAGTGCCCTGATGTCATACATAATGTTTGTCAGAATAAAAAATGAGAAATAGCCTGCGTAAGATAATAAAAAACTGTTTGCCACATGGTATTGTGACAAACAGGAATAGAAATCGTTTTCTTAATGAATACGATGCTTGGAAACTAAATGGCGGCAAACCGGTCGTCTTTGACTCTGAGTGTCGGTTCTGTCAGTTCGTGTCGGTTGACGGCTATGGATGTTCTGGTTCCAGTGTCGTGATGGACTTGCTGCGTGAGTATGATGGATGTACGGTATGGGCTACCAAACCGGCCTTTACGGAGAACAGCGTGGACGGTGACATGGAATATGGAGAGTTTGACCTGTGCAGGCATACAGGAGGTTTGCTCTATATTGAATACATGATGAGGCCGGAAGCATGGGTGAATGATTTCTGGTCAGATGATGCAGTGAAGAATTTCATTCATACGGCATACTACTCAGACGTATATCAGGGACATAAAGAACTGCGGCCACTGTTCTTTACTTTCTTTGAACGAATAGTAGGGCAGAGAATGCGGAGTGACGCTCCATTGCTGAATGTATGGCACAACAGATTCTCAGGATTGAATGACATCTTCACTTTGCGTATGATGCCAAAGGATGAATACCAGTTGTTGTGCAGAGAATTTCTCTATACGTTGTTCAATAGGTTGTTCCCCAAGGGCAGTGGTATGCTGGTGCTGGATCATGTGTTCGGTGATTGTGGCGATGACATGTCGCGCTTTGAACCGTACCTGCCGGGCATTAAGCGCCTGGTGGTAAGTCGCGATGTGCGTGCGGTGTATGTTCATGCCTGCAAGAACAATTTAAGATGGCTTGCTCATGACACCGTGGAAGATTTCGTGGAGTGGGAGAGTAAGATGCATTTTAAAAGCATATTGGACGGTGACAGCAGGAGTCTGGAACTGCAGTTTGAAGATATTGTGCAGGAATATGATGCAGAGGTGGCAAAGGTAGAGAAATTCCTTAACCTGATGCCGCAGCAACATATTTTGAAGAAGCGTTTCTTTAAGCCAGAAATCTCAAGCAGTAATGTGCATGCGTGGCGCAATGCAGTGGAATATGCTGCCGATTGTGAAAAGATTAAGTCAATGATTCCCCAATATTGTTATAAGCCATGATTGGAGTATCTGTTATAGTCTGCACATATAATCAAGAGAAGACAATAGGCCGGGCTCTGGACAGTATCCTTGCGCAACAATGTGACTGTGATTTTGAGGTCATAATAGGCGAAGATGGCTCAACAGATGGCACACGGGATGTTTGTGAGGAGTATGCGGCAAAGAGTCATGGCAGGGTATGGCTGATGCCCAAGGCCCCCAATAAAGGTATCGTAGAGAATTATTATGACTGTGTGCGTGCCGCACATGGGCAATATATCATGGAGTGTGGAGGAGACGATGAGTGGTGTGAAGGACGCATGCAACTATGTTTGGATGCAATAGAGAAGCATCCTAACGTTGTTCAGGTGTTCACCCAAGTATATTACCGAAATGAAAAAAATGGGGATGTTACAGAGCCTGACAATAATCTATTCTCCTTCGGCCTGTTAAAAGGAAAAGATGTTATTGACGGTATGATGCATCAACGTTCTGGACAAACTGTATTCTATGCAATAACCCGTCGCAACCCAATCATGGAATTGATGAAGGAGCATCCCGATTTCTTCTCTGGTAGAAAGTACCTTGCAGAAGACAAACCGCTCATCGTGTTACTTTGTACAAAGGGTGATTTCCTTAGTCTGCCCAATAGAACCTACTATTATACCATAGATAGCGACTCAATAACACGTGGCGACATAGCAAAACACTGGCGATATGCTATGAATATGATGCTGATGAGTCATAACTTGGCAAAGGCTACAGAATATAAATCCTCACTTATACCACAATATCTACATATACTATACATAGCATGCAGGTTTACGTTGTGGAGATTTGTAAAGCTATTGTTTACAACCTCTGTATCATCTTGTTGATTTTATAAAATGCCATAGTTAATATAGCTGTTGCGATTATGTAAAGGATTAATCCTTGAAAGCTCTTGTCTAAATATCTCAGAAGAAATAAATGGACTAAATATAACTCAAAAGAGCATATTCCACAGATATATAAAAACTTAGATTTCTCTATTATGGGAATTATCGTGGGGAGTAACAAGAGAGGTGTGCATATAGGAAGTTTTATACATAATAATATGTAATTGTAAAGTTTCGTACCCTTATATGCATGCACTGCAGGAATTTCTTTTAACATTAAGAAAAAGAACCCAAATAAAAAACAATAAAGTGCGAACAGCAATATCTTCTTTTTTTCAATAGTTTGAATATCGTCTCTATATTTTGAGATACAAGCACCTGCAAAAAAAGAAAAAGATTGTTCAGCTTCCATCTGCATAAGGAAATTAAGTGAGATTAATCCACCAATTAAGAAGAGTATAAAGAATTTATCAGGAAAGAAACGCTGAACAATCCAATAAAATACATAGCACTTCATAAGAAATGACACATACCAAAATGATGAGTCAATAAATGTGATGTCTAATAGATAATCCTTTAGACTAAAGTCGTTTGCAAAAGGAATGAGTGTCGTAATAAAGAGAAAATAAGGAATTATTATTCGCTTTATTTTTTTTGTCCAATATTTGTTTAATCCATTTTTCTTATAAGACTCGTTAATGCCATAGCCCGACAAAACAAGAAACATAGCCACCCCGACGCTGCCGGTGATATTTACCACACGTGGCGCATGCCAATCTATAAGAATGTGACCTATTGCGATAAGTAATGCAGCCAAGCCTCGTAAGCAATTGGTTTGATTACGTCGAAATAATTCAGTCATTTCTTGAACCTCTATCATTTTTTTCGTAATAATCCTTTTGTTTATAATCACAATTCATAATTATCCCTTTCTCTCTCATACTGATGTAAAGAACTACGAATGGCACAATTGCATTAAAATATGTAATATCGAACAGTGACGAAAACAGATCGTAGTTATCATGGTCAATCGAGCGGTAAATGAAAGTTGTCACTATAAATATCATGAGTGCTAATGATATATTTCGCATATATTGTTGAACGTTTCCTTTCCATTGCATTGCAAAATATATAATAATTGGAATATATATGAACAATAATAGTGGATGGCCTTGTCTTGTTTGTAATTTCCATGGATTATATTCAAAATAGAAAAATGAATGCCAGTCCATTAAAGCAAAAGGAAGGAATATAAAGATACATGATATGGATATGATAAATAACACCTCTGTTTTTTTTCTTACGCTCATCTTTAGCCAGTAAGGGAATAATAGTATGAACACAGGAAGTAATGTGATAAGTCGAGTACACACGAATAATGCGATAATAACAGATATAGGTAATCTGTTTCTTTCTATACTTTCCTGACTGATACCTTTGATTATATATATCACAAACGATGCACAGAGAAGCATATTGCCAATATAGTCACTCCTTACTGCAACCTCATACCAAATGGCTGGTGATATTATCAACAAAACCATGGTATATGTCATCTTGTTTATCCCATACATTTTATATACTAAGTATAAAAACGTAGCAAGACAAAAGAAAAAACTAAGTCCTACATTGCCAAGCAAATAAAAGGGAATATGGAATAATTGCCATGCAGGAAAAGGTGAGCCGTAACCTCCAAGGTGAGTCTGTGCACTATATGGATATATGCCTTGCAAGAGATTCTTAATAGGATAATGCAAAGCTGACCATCTGTCAACCTGAAGTTCCAATGGGTTTATGGAATATTGTACAAACAACATCAGCACTATTGCCGTAATGCCTGATACAAGTGCATATTTATTTTTGTTACTGTCGTCCATAAGCCACGGCATCACTTTCCATAGGAGAAAAATCATTACAAATATATATGCCAGGGAAATATAGATATACAGATTTGGAAATAATCTTGCAGAATATTTCGCTACGAAAAGTGCATTAACTATAATAAAAAGTAATCTCATACAATAGATTCATAAAAATTCTTCCATATCGGCATTACATGCTCTTGTGAAAAACGTTCTGCTGACATTTTTGCATATTCCCCCATCTGTTGTCTTGCCTGTGGGTTTTCCATAAGGTACGTCAGTTTTTCTACAAACAGATCATCGTCATCATATGGAATCAGAAAACCATTTTTGCCGTCTTCAATTATTGTACTCGGTCCGTATGGACAGTCAAATGCAATAACAGGCAGACCGCATCTCATTGATTCTATCAATACCATAGGAAATCCCTCAAAGCGCGATGTCATTACGAATAACGAACCTTCAATATATGCCGTGGCCATATCTTTTGTATCATGGTGTATTTTCAGAGTCCACTCCTTGTGCCATGGTGCAACCCTTTCCCATAGATATTTCAAACGCTTAAAATTCTTCTGATAACTCTTCCTGCCTGCTGCCACTATCGTCTTGCTACCATAATCTGGTATCCCTCGAGCATTAATAAGTGTAAAGTTAGGTATTATCTCCACTCTCTTCGCTCTTGGAAAATCCTTTTTCTGTTCACTTGTAAGCACCGTCACTGCATTTGCAAACATCTCGGCTGTATATGTAGCTAACGGATGATAGGCATACTTCCTCGCACCATGCATCTCATATATTGTCTTGACATTGTGCGTGCGGAATAAGCATGAAAGAGCGCCAATGGTTTGAAAAGTGACATAGATATCAGGGTTAAGCTGTTTAATAACCTTATTCAATTTCCATAAGGCTTTCGTACACATAAGCAAACCAGAAGATTTTATACCCAACCCGATAACACTTACATTGCTCGAAAGAGCGTAATGGGGAAGTGTGTCTTTTTCTAATAGCGTAATAACCGTTATGTCCCATCCCCACACGTCTGCCATATAATTCATGCGGTCAGTGAGTATGTGCTCTATCCCTCCATTTGTAGAAAGTCTTTCTATTTCATATACTATTTTCATTACCTTCGATCAAGTTCAAGATAATATCCAAGTTTATAGAAACCAAATATCCTAAGATTTGAATGTGTACTGAGTAAGTTTGCCCGAAGCAGAGGTTTCAGTAAACGATACATGTATCTCACTGCGGTAGTGAGATGTCTTTCTTTTATTACAATAATTGCCTGCCCTATATGAGTTCGGAAAAGCATATCTTTTTCTATCTTCTTCAGAGTACGAAGTGCAGTTTCCGTTTTGTTTAGAAACTTTGCATTATCATCGAAGCCAAGATGAAGCAGAGGATTGTCAATATGAAATACCTTCTTGCCCTTCTTTCCCATTTCTACGCCCATCAAAGCATCTTCGTATCCATACTCAGTGCATCGCTCGTCAAAAGGAATCTCAAGCAACACACTACGTCTTGCCATCATGTTGAATTTGGAAAAATGTCTGTATGGATGCTTATTACGATACTCTGCAGTGCGAAATTGTTCTGCTTTTTTCTCATACTTATATCGCAGTGTGGCATCAGGCTGTGGAAGAGAGTCAGGGTTTTTCAATCCTCCAATCACTATATCGACATTTTCCTTCATGTAGTCGGCATACTTGCTGATGTAATCCTTGCTTATGACCTCAGCGTCGCTGTCAATGAAAATACACCATTCTCCTTTCGCCTCACGTACGAGGTAGTTAAGTATGCGAGCTTGTCCCTTATTCTCTTTATTTATAATATGTCGACAATTTGGTAATTCTGTTACCTTGTGATTAGCAATGATACTTACCTGGTCCTTGCTGCCATCCTCTGCAACAATAATTTCATAGTCAAGGTCACTCATGGCAAGTAACTTCTGCACGTCACTTGCAAGTTTATAGCAACCATAGTTATATGTCGCTATGAGTATAGAAATGGAGCAGGGTATTTGCATAGTGTTTACTTCTGTATGTTACTTTACCATTGCTATTTTCGTCACACATCCTTTTTCACCGGCATCTGTTGATACTAATACCATATATACACCTGATGCCACGCGTTCTCCGTCCTGGTCGCATCCGTTCCAGCGGTATGAGCCACCGTTGCATATACCCTTGTGCACCACGTATCCGGATGCTGTCGTTATCGTAATTTGTGAATTGTTGGTAAGTCCTTTGATTGTGATGTCTCCTGTATATTCCGGTGGAACAGGGTTGGGGTACGCATATACGCTACTACTGCTCATTGTTCCGTAGTCTTCTGTCACGTCTGACTGATACGAGCATATACCGGCATCGGTGGCAAACCACACTGTTCCCGTAGTTTCATCTATCATGATGTCATATATCATATCTGATAACAACGGACTATTCTTTGAGGTGAAATGCTCTAACTCTGTATTGTTGTCACTGCTGATTAGATATACTCCATATCCTCTGGAGCCAAACCATTTTCTGTCAGCGGCATCAATGCCAATACAACGCACTGGGATGTCTTTCATCAAGTAATCTGCAAGTCCTGTGCCATCGTTACGACTAACTTTGTGTTGAGTAAAAATAGTATTGCCACTTTGTATGTTCTTCCTGTCCCAATAGAATGGACCTGACGATGATGCAATCCACAAGTTTCCCTCACTGTCTTCTGCCAAATCATACAAATAGAGAGGGGATATGTTTACTCCGTCCTCATTGGAAAAGGTTGTTATTCCCGTAAGATCATCATCATTTATTGTATAACAATATAACACGGACTTTTGCGAGAATGTATTCACCATATACATCCTACCGTCTGTTGGACTGATGAATGTTCCTTGAATATCAATAGTCGTCAAATTGGAAAAAGAGAATTGTTTATGCGGAAAATTCACACTCTCGTTATTGCTATTGAAACGATTGAGGAAATTATCACACCATCCGTTCATCACCCATAGGTTGTTGTTGTCATATATCATGGAAGTGACGTTTGAGTTGGATGTATCCGAGTTGTATAGAGGTGACAGTGCGCTGTTATTGCTGTTGTAGGCTTCCACAGGTTTGTAGTTCTTATATTCATATAATCCTGATTGTGCCCCAACATAGAAATGATTCTTGTCTTTTGGGTCAAAGGCCATACAGTTAGTAGCAAGATAATCATAGCCCGACATATTTCCAGGGGACTCTAACAAGTTCCACTTACTGCCATCGTAATATTGCACCATGCCCTTTCTGCTTATATTCAAGCCTGCGCTGAAGACTCCGGCGGTGACAAAAATCTTTCCGTCATGTTTGTATATTCTCCAACAGTTGTTGGTAATGGTTCCGTCGGGTACGACACCGCTGCTTACGGCAACGAAGTCGGTGCCGTCTTTGTCGTATTTCGTAAGCATGCCCTGGGCATTGCTGCCCCAGTAGCATTTGTTGTATGTGTCATTATAGAGCAGTCCATATTCGTTGCTCTGTATTTCCGTTGTGAACAACTCATCAGAATTTACTTCTGACTCCGTCCATACTTTTTTGTCAATCAGGTTGGCATTCGTGGCGGCCTCGTATAGCTTTCCGTTGTCTGCTGCAAGATATATCTTGCCGTCCTTGACAGTCATCTGCATTACTGCAATGTCAAGGTTGTATGTGTCGGCTATTGTGGCGTTGCGAGTGTCTATCTTTATCAGTCCGAAGGCGGTGCACAGATATGCATACTGGTCGAGTGTGTATATCGAATATACCTTCTTGTCGGTGGTCATGGTCTTCTGCTTGTACCACACTATTGTTTCCACGTCATCATTCTGTGACAGCAGGTCGATGGTGTAGTCTTCATACACTATCACGAGTTTCCTGGCAGTGCTGTTCCATGCCATTAGCGACATATTCTGGCCTCCCATGCCGTTTTCCTCGCGTGTGTAGGTCTTGATGCTGTTGTCGGATGTGTTGTAGGAATACAGGTTGCCGTTGCCGTTCACATATACCATTTTACCTGCAGGCACCACTCCCTTGACGTCCAGATAGCAGCGGTACACTTTCCATGAGCCCACAGCCTCGGCATGGATGGCTGCGACAAGTACAAAGGTAAGCAGTATGGTCATTGCCAGTCTTTTCATAATGCGCCTCCTATCTGTCTTTTTACGTTTTCGTTTATCTCCTTGCGCTCGGCGTCGCGCCACCATCCCCACTTGTTGAAATACAGGAAGATGTTGACAACGTGTATGCGCCACAGCCGCAGGCTTTTTCTCGATCCGCGGGTAAATGTGTGGTATATTGTCACTTTGGGATAATACAGGGTGCTGTATTTCTGGTGCATCCTGCGTGTCATGTCTATGTCTTCGGCATACATGAAGAAGTGCTCGTCAAACAATCCTACCTCATCGAATGCCGACATTCGGAAAAACATGAAGCAGCCGGAGAGATATGGCACGTTCATCGTTTTCGTGAATCCCGACTGGCAGAGCTCATATTTTGCGTTGCGCCGTTTTATGATGAAGTTAGGCAGGCAGAAACGTCCGATTATGTCGAGTGGCGTGGGCAGCATCTTTGCCAGACGTTGTATGTTGCCGTTGGGGTACATGACCTTCGGCATCATCTGTCCTACCTCCTCGTGGGCATCCATGTATTCTATGAGGCTTGGTATCACCTCCGGGCCGAACCATACGTCGGGGTTTACCACCAGATGGTATTTGCTTCCCAGTTTCTGTGCTTCCTTGAGCGCCACGTTGTGTCCGCCGCCATAGCCGTTGTTCTCATGGGGTATGTATATCAGCTGAAATCCATGTTCCGCCTTAAGCTTCAGCTCCGGTTCACCGCACAGCACGCGCTCGGCAAACTCCTGCAGTTCCTGCTTCAGGTCCATCATGTCGTCAGAGTGGTCAATGACGAATATCGTATCGACGGGTGAAGCGAAGAGGCTTCTGAGCACGGGCTCGAAGTCAAGAAGGTGATGGTTGTATGTTACGATAGATGCAGTAGTCATATATAATAATGAACGCACGTCGTCGCTGATTATTGCATACAGTTCCTGCAAATTCCCTTCACGATATACTCTGCCTCGTTCATGGTGAAGCCCTCTGGCAGTTCCACAAGAGGTATGGCATAGTCCTCAAGGCAGTATGTCTTGCCGCATTTCAGACAGTTGAAGTGTATGTGGTTGATGTGGTTGTGGTTCTCGCATCGGCACACACAGTATTTCTGCACCCCCGAGCCATCGTCGATGACGTGCAGCAGGTGGTGGTCGGCAAAGAGTTTCAGTGCACGGAATATGCTCGAACGCTCCGTGTGTGGCATCCAGCGTTCCATGTCTGCCAACGAGAACGTCTCGCTCTGTTGCATCGCCGTCTGCCATACGAGTTTTCTTACAGCCGTGGGTCGCACTCCGTGCATCTCAAGATGTTGTTCTAGGTTTTCTGTCATGTTGATTCCTTTATTCGTTTACGAAATGCAAAGTTACGAATAATTTTTTAAAAATGCTTCTCAAAGCGTGTTTTCATTATAAAAAAACAAGTAGAAAAATGCCAGTTTGCATATCGTATTGTAAAAGCTATCATATTACACTGTAATTCGATAGCTTTTACCATGTAATATGATAGCTTTTACAGTGTAATATGATAGCTTTTACAGAGCCTACTGTAACACATTGAAAATTTGCAGGTTGCGACATACAAAAAAAGCGGTGCCGTAAGCACCGCTAAAATGAAGTTAAAAGATTCGAAAAGTTATTTCACTTTTCCTTTCCGTGTTCTGATTATGGAAGGCTGATAGCCTCGTTAGGACATACACTTGCGCATGTGCCGCACTCGGTGCAAGCGTCTGCGTCAATCTTGTAGATATCGCCCTCAGAAATTGCCTCAACTGGGCACTCGCTAATACATGTTCCACATGCAATGCAATCGTCGCTGATTACGTAAGCCATAATGTTCCTTTCTTTTTTAGTTTATAATGTTTTTGTATAAATGCTCGCTACCTTTTATTAGGTATTGAAACCTTGTTTTTTCGTATGCAAAGGTAAGTAAAAGATTTGAATCTACCTAATTTTAGGTAGATTTTTTTTTGAAAAAAATAAAAAATCCATTATTTTTGCAGTAATTGGCCATAAATAAACAATTTTTAATTGTTCTTTACGTTCTATTATAGTAATGAACCATCTTAGACACTACATATATATAATAATGTGTATGCTGCCGCTGCTCGCCGTGGCGCAGGAACGAACGGTGCAGAACAGGCCATACACCGATCTGCGCCCTTTGCATTTCGGCATTGTGGTGGGTACAAACATGATGGACATGAAACTGCGCAACGTGGGGGAGCAGACCTTGACGCTCAAGGATGAGAGCCAGATGCAGTCGCTCGTCACCGTTGACCAGACCAACTGGGACCCGGGTTTCAATGTCGGTGTGGTTGCTGAGGCTCGCATCAACGAGTTCTTCGCTTTCCGAGTAGCACCACAGTTGTATTTCGGCACACGCCAGTTGTCGTTCCGCAACTTTCTGAAATCTCAGGAAGAGGGCTACACCGTAATTGAGAAACAGTCGATGAAGACAGTCTATGTGGGCGCAGACTGCGACCTTATCTTCGCCTCAAAGAGGTTTAACAATCATCGCCCTTACGTCATGGCTGGCCTTGCGCCGGTGTTCAACCTTTCGTCGAAGAAAAGCGACTATGTGCAGCTCAAGGGCTACGACGTGTTCTTCGAAGTAGGCATGGGGTGCGATTTTTACCTGCCTTTCTTCAAGCTTCGCCCCGAACTGAAATTCATGCTCGGCCTCACTAATTCACTGAGCAAGGAGCACCAGGGCAAAATGCGTGACGCCGAACTAATGCCCTACGCCGCCTCGGTTGACAAGATAAAAAGCAAGATGTTCGTCCTCTCGTTTTATTTTGAGTAAGAAATAGCATCTGTAGCATAATAAAAAATAAGAAGCACCGTCAATAATATGAGAAAAATAATCAAGATGAGAACTGCTAATGTCAGGACACAGATGGTAGTAAAGAATGTTGCTGCATCTTTTGTGTTTAAGGCATTGGGAATGTTGTGCTCTTTGATTATTGTGCCTTTGACGATAAATTATGTTGACGATGAGAAGTACGGTATATGGATAGCTATGACATCCATAATGTATTTCTTTATGTTTAGTGATGCCGGATTGGGTAATGGGATGCGCAATTATCTGACAGAAGCCGTATCCATGAATGACAGGAATAAGGCTCGCTCATATTTCAGCACAGGGACTTTTGTACTCATGGGCGTGGCTGCGGTGTTGTTTCTGGTGACAACTCCTGTCGTGTTTGCATTAGACATGAACAAGGTGTTTAATACAACGACATTAGATTCTAAGAGCCTGTCCGTAATATTATGTATAGCCTCAGGTTTTACATTGTTGCAGTTTGTTACAAAAAATGTGAATATAGCATATATATCTATGCAGAGATATGCAGTAAGCGACTTGATAAATTTTCTGATTTCGCTCTGCTCGCTGCTTGTTATATGGATATTGGCGAAAACGACCCAAGGTAATCTGCTTTACATAGTGGTTACATTTACATTTATGCCTATACTGATTCATGTCATAGCATCAATATCGCTGTTTAGGTCACATCCTGAATTTCGTCTTTCGTTAGCGAGCGTAGATGTAAACCTTGCTAAGCAGATAGTAAAAAAAGGATTGGGTTTTTTCGTTATACAGATAACGAGTTGTTTGCTGATATTCGGCAGTGCCAACCTGTTGATGTCGCACTATTGTGGTCCGGTGCAGGTGACTGTATATAATGTAGCCTATAAATTATTCTCAGTTCTTTTCATAGGATATACCATAATAGTCTCACCATTGTGGAATGCATACACAGATGCGACGGTGAAAGATGATTATTTATGGATAAAGAAAACATTTAATCGCTCCCTATTGACATGGGCAGGAAGCGTTGTGGCAGGACTGGTGCTGCTGGCTTTGAGCGGATGGATATATAAGGAATGGATAGGTGACAGTGTAGCAGTGCCATTGTCGGTCTCTGCTGCAGTACTGGGGTATATATGCATGTTTAATCTGAATAATTGTGCAACAGCGCTCATAAATGGTTTGAACATGATATATGTGCAGATAATCACATCGGTTGTCTTGTCGGTATTGTATATTATAGCAGTCTTTTGTATAAAAGGTGAATATGGCATAGTAGGAATATCGTTGGCAATGATATTTGCCTATATGCTGATGTCGGCTGTACATTTGTTACAGTGTTATTTAATAATAAATAAAAAAGCAAAAGGAATCTGGATAAAGTAAATCGTATGGAAAAGACAAAAGATAAGACAAAAGAAATTGATGTATTGGCTCTGTGTCAGAAAGCGGTGTCGAAACCAAAGATGTTGATGATATGTGGTGCCGTAGCGTTCGTGATAGGAATAATATATGCTTTGTCAATGAAAAGGACTTATGTTACGACCGTAACCATGGTGACCGAGAGTCAAAGCGTAGGAAAGTCAAACATGTTGTCAAATGTGGCATCAATGGCTGGTATAAACCTGAGTGGAGCCATTGGAGGTGAAGATGCTATAACAAGTGACATATACCCTGATGTGCTTGCCTCGACTTCTTTTTCATTGGGCTTGCTGGATGCCAAAGTAAAAGAAAAGGAAAGTGACACGCTTACAACATACAAACAGCACCTGATGAAAGGACGTTCTTCGTGGATGTCTTCCATTGTGGATATATTCAAGTCAGGCACTGAGAAAAAAGATGTACCGAAGAAAATGCCGTATGAATTAACAAAAGAAGACGGTGCACTGTATGCTTATCTCACTCATGCTATAATTTGCAAAATAGACAGGAAAACCGATGTCGTTTCTGTTTCTGTAAGTGATGAAGACCCTTATGTAGCGGCAACGGTGGCCGACACTATATTGAACAGGCTGAAAAATTACATTACGCAATACCGTACGGCAAAAGCACGTGCAGACTTGGAATATTTAGAGAAACTTTATAAAGATGCAAAGGCTTCTTATAGTAAGGCACAGCATCTGTATGCAGGGTATGCAGACTCGAACCAGGAAATCATATTGCAGTCAGTACGGTTGAAGCAGGATGAAATGGAGAATGACATGCAGTTGAAGTATAATATATATACACAATATACCTCGCAAATGACTATGGCAAAGGCAAAAGTGCAGGAGCATACACCCGTGTTTACAGTCATTCAGAAACCTGTTGCCGCCCAAAAACCTTCAGGGGTGTCGCGAAGTCAGATAGTGATGTTATTTGTCTTTGTAGGAATACTTGCCGGATGCCTGATAAACCTGTTTGAAGAGAAAATCATAGAGTTACGTAAGAAAAAATAAAGGTGGAACCCTCAATAATATATAGTATACCATATCTGTTTGTTGCTGTTCTTCTTGGTGTGCTCGCCGTAATGCATTATTATGGTAATGAGAATGTGAAGAGAACAACAATAATAGCATCTTTTTTGCTTGTTTTGGTATTCGTAGGATTGCGTGGACTTATAATGAGTGACTGGACTCATTACTATTATTTTTTCTTGGATCATTGCTCATGGGATCAGTTTGTAAATTACGACGATCCGGATTTGGAAAAGTTCTCAAGGACGTTCTTCTTGTATACGTTGATGGTTAAAACCATATTTGACAATTATTTTTTCTTCTGCTTTGTACATTGTCTGTTAGGGTTGCTGCTGTTATATAGGTATTATAAGCGTAACGGTATAAACAACATGCCGTTGGCGTTGATGTTGTTCTTGTGCTTGGAAGGATATGTCATCGAATGTAACCTGTTGCGTAATAGCATTGCAATATTTCTATGTATGAATGCAATGGAATACGTATATTCAAGAAATATATGGAAATACATGGCACTCGTTGGGGGGGCTTCACTATTCCATGCAGCATCGGTATTGTTTTTTCCGCTGTATTTCTTGTTTCGTCTGAATCTAAACAGGTGGGTGTTCATTACTGTAATAGCTGCACTCAATTTGTTGTACTTGTTGCAGATTTCACCTGCGATGACAGTGCTGAATTTATTCATGGGTGGAGACAATATATATACCTTGATGATACAACAGTACACAGAACTTTCTACGGAAAAGATACAGGGTATAACATTTGGATACATAGAAAAACTCATAACATGCACATTGGTGATTCTCTATTTTGACAAACTTAAAGAAGTACGCAAGGATGGTAATACATATATAAATGTCTTGATGATGTTTTATGTATTCTTCTTCTTGTTTGCAGAGTTCGGAGTGATGGCACGCAGACTAAGCACTTTATTCTATTATGCTTATTGGGTGATATGGTATGATCTGATACGTTGTTTTGCAATAGAGAATAATAGGCGCTTGTTTTGTGCATTCGTGGGATTGTTCTGTGTAGTAAGGGTTGCCAGTGCTTGCAAATATGCGGACTACGAATATGATAATGTATTGACAGGTATGAAATCTGCCAATGAACGTTGGATAATACATAAAAGAGTTATGGATGATGCCGAGGAATAAGAATATAAAAATAACCGTAATCACGGTCGTGAGAAATGACGTGGGAAATATTAGGACAACTATAGAGAGTTGTCTAGCACAGTCATGGGAGAATGTCGAGTACATTGTTATAGATGGGCAAAGCAATGATGGTACGACAGATATAGTAATGGAATATTCTGATTCTATTTCTAAAATTGTTTGTGAGCCAGACAATGGCATATATGAAGCAATGAATAAAGGGGTAAGGCTGGCAACAGGAGAATGGCTGATATTTCTTAACTCTGGTGATACATTCGTTTCGGAAAGGACAATAGAAGATATCTTTAGTGATGAGTCTTTCGATATATCCGATTATGATGTGATATATGGACATGGGGTAATGGTGACAAAGGAGGCTTACATCTTAAAACAAGCTAATCCAGATGTCAGTGTGATGGCTAAAGCTCCTGCTTTTCGTCATGGATGTTCTTTCATCAGGACAACAGTACATCAGGAAAATTTGTTTGATTTAGACAAGAAGAAAGAACTAGGATATGCACTTGATTGGGAAATGCTTCATCGTCTGTACGTTATGGGGAAACGCTTTGCGATGACCAATCATTATGTAGAACGTTATCAGCTGGATGGAGTTTCCAATCATAATGTAAGAAACCTATATTACAATTATCGCATTGTATCAGGTGGGAAGTTTGCGCCAAAGGCTTTCCTGCGTTTTGTAAAAGGAGCAATAGTAGATAGTTTTCACGAGACAAAAGCTTATAAGTGGGTAAGGTCGATAGGGACAGACGTCATTCCTAACGATATTGTTCCTTATATTCCATTCTGGTGCATGCGCAGGTTTATTCTGAGGTCATTGGGAATGCAGATAGCTAAGGGCGCATTCGTAATGAAGAAGAATTATATAATGAACCTTAATAAAGTGAAAATCGGCGAGAATTCACATATAAATCGTGGTTGCCTGTTGGATGGGCGAGGTGGTATAACGATAGGACAGAATGTGTCGGTGTCGCATAATGTAAATATACTCACAGGCTCACATGATATGAACTCTCCTGGATTCATGGGTGTTTTTCTGCCTGTAACCATAGATGACTATGCATGGATAAGTGCAGGAAGTACGATTCTTCAAGGGGTGCATATAGGTAAAGGCGCTGTCGTAGCTGCGGGGGCAGTGGTAGTGAAAGACGTTGCCCCCTATGACGTGGTGGGAGGCGTGCCAGCTAAGCATATAGCGAAACGTAATGAGAAGTTGGATTATAAGGTAAGTGGATGGTTACCTTTTACATAGCCTTTTGTATAGTAGGTCGTTTAAATATAAATAGAAAGTCAGTATGAAAACTCATGCATTTTTAATATTAGCTCATAAACAGCCGCAACTGTTGGCGAGAATAATGAAGGTTTTAGAGAAAAGTAATCATTATTTCTTTGTCCATGTTGATGCCAAAACAAATATAGATGATTTTATAACATCGACAGATGGAATAAAGAATTTACATTTTATAGAGAACAGGGTTAAGGTGTATCAT
>JAEEHW010000071.1 GCA_016281055.1 Prevotella sp. | reverse complement strand
TTTATTCTCAGATTGTCAATAGCCCAGTTAAACTGTCTGCCGTAATCAACGAAAGGTTCATGCCTTACTATCTCCACCCCAAGTCTTTCCGCAATCTCAACGGTTCGGTCAGTACTGCCGCTGTCAACAATGACGATGCGTTTCACCCAACCTTCTACGGAGCGGATGCAACGTTCTATGTCTGTTTCCTCATTTTTCGTGGGGATGATTACTGTAAGGTCGGTCATTGACTAATCAATTTGTTGTAGAGGTCGATATATTCCTGATACTTATTCCTACAGTCGAAATGTTCAGTCACATATTCCCTGCAGTCCTTACGCATTTGTAAATACTGAGGATGCTTGCATATTTCTTCCACTGCGACTGCCAATCTTTTGACATCATACAGAGGAACAATCTTACCCACCTGTTCGTTTATTAATTCAGGACAAGCCGTAGTATCATATACTATAGATGGTGTTCCGCATGAAAGTGCCTCAATGGTAGTCATACCGAACGTTTCCTCGTATGAGGGATTGACAAATATATCGGCATTACTGTATAGATATACTAATTCTTCAACTCTGTCAGTACGACAAATTCCCGTTATACCATGAGGCAGTTTTTTTATTTCTTTTTGTGTTAATCCTACGAGTGTTATGTGATAATTATCAGGTAATAGTTTGCGTAATTGTATGAAATCTGACAATCCCTTGTTCATCTTCCAATTACTTGCTACACCAAGAATTTTAAAACCACTGTGTTCAATACGTTTTTGCGGTGCAAAAGTATCAACATCTACACCGTTATATATCACCATTGTTCTGGTGCGATTAAGAAATGACGAGTTTACATTGTTGTTAAGCCATTTTGAAACCGATACCAAGGTAAGATTACTTAAAGAAGGAAAAAGTTTTTTCTTCAGATTGTAGTTTTTCCTACTATGATCAAGGAACAAACTTTTGGGATATGCTTTACGGTTCACACAGTCATGGCACTGCTCTTTCCATTTGAAACAACCATTGTATTCGAAATGAGTGCAGTGCCCTGTAAACGACCAACAGTCGTGAAGAGTCCATACCACGGGCTTACCATATTCCTTGAGAAACTCAAATAGTATCTTGTAGTTCAGGTAGTACCCGTGTATGTTGTGCAGGTGAATGATGTCGGGTTGGATTTCTTTTATCTGCCGCACCAACCTCTTCGTGTCAATCCTTGATGCCAACCCTTGGTTGTCAAGCAGTAGGGATTCCACCCCATGCCATGCCACACTGACCTTTCCTCCTATGCGGATAGTCTTCAAAGCAGAGCCGCCATTCTGTCTGCCGTAGGCCATATATACCTCCCATCCTCTTTGTTGAGCCAACAACCCTATTTGTTCCGCAATACGACCATGTGCTCCCCAGTTGGCACTGACATTTATTTGAAGTAGTTTCGGCATTATAATATATTTCTCAATACAGAAATCTGATTCTGTATATTCCACTTCCCGTCTATCTCTTGATAAGCCTGCTGTCTAACGCTCTCTCGTTCTGCAAGCGTCATGTTCAACCAGTTTTTTATTTTCTCCGTGAGACTCTCTACAGAGTCCTCCTTAAAGAAATCCCCTGTCACGCCTGGACGTATCGCCTCAAACTCTGGCATTTGATTAGGGAAATCATCATGTGTTATTACGGGACAACCGTATGTAAGGGCATGAATGGCAGTCAACCCTACATTACCTGGCGACACACACATTGTTGCATTGTAAAAGAGTTCTCCAAGTCGTTCCTCCTCATAACATGGACCATAGAACCATACTCTGTCTTGCACCCCAAGTCTTTCCGCAATGGTTGCCATGTCAGTTCCCTCTATATCCTTGCCTACCAACACCGCATTCACATCTATGCCTTCACTTTTTAATCGTGCCACAGCTTCAATCAACAGATTGAGCTTCTTTGAGCGTTGTATCCTGCCGCAATAGATAATTACAGGTTTGTCATTGTTGAAATGCGAGCGATATATTTCAGTAGGAGTCAACCGGTTTCTTATCTGGCGTTGTTTGTCGGAATCCAAAGAATTATATATCACACATACATTCTCTGGTTTAATTCCCTGCTCTATTAATAACCGTGCACCATATTCATTATAGCACATACATTTGGTATGAAGGCGGAAATATATACTCTTGATCCATTTCTTTATACCATGCTCACGTCCATACCAACCATGGGTCCATGATATTGTTTCCTTACCAAATAGTTTGGCAAGTAAGAGTATCACCCAATTGCTTAAGCACATCGGTTCACCGGTCATAACATATCTGTCAAAATTCTTGAAGATAGGATTTACCGAGCCACCGAGCCAATAGAACCCATAGAAAATGTTGTGCCTTTTTACTGTCCGCTTATACCCAGACAATTCTTCATAGTTGAAAGTCTTCAGAATGTCACCACCTCTGTCACCTATATAGAATGCAGCATCAAATTCCTCTGCTATTCTTTTATATATAGGGAATCTATAGTGAGGACCGAAATTCAGTATGAAACATGTTTTGCCTTGCATGTTATTTTCTGGCATAACAATCTTGTTGAGTGCTACCTTTTGATATGACTCCATTTATAATAAATATAAGAAGACATATTGGCAACCATTTATTGTGTGAATATGGATGTCCTGTACTCATACACCCTACCATTACATACGATGCCATGGAGAATGCCCAAAAGATATAGTTGTCGTATATTTTCTTACTGAATAATGTTTTTACTGGAATCCATACAGAGAAATAGAAGCAAAACACTACACCGAATATTCCCATGTCAAGGTAACTCTGCATCAATGGGTTGTCAAACCATAATGTCATATATCCTTTGCCAAACAGGTATTCCTCTGTTGTGAAGCGTGATATGATTTCCAAGGCTTTTTCTCGGTTATAATATCGTTGCGAAGCAGAGTTTGTATCTTCCAACTGGTATGTACCGTTGATGAAATCGTCTATACCGTTGAATATACTTGCCATGTTGTCCGTCAACATATCTTTGTATATTGAAGCAAAGAAATAAGCAAAGACGGCAACCAACATAATCATGGTTGTGTTTCTCTTAGTTTTGTCGGACAACTGCTTGTATAAGTAAATCGCGACAATCAGTAGGGCAACGATAAATGGTGTGCGCTTTTGAGTCAGGTTGATAACAAGGAAATCGAAGAATATACAGAGAAATAATATTATTTTTACCACATTGCGATTACTCTTTCCCATGAAATAAGTGCAACAGGCTACATTCGTAACGCAGACACCTGAAATAGTAAGATAATCAAGAATGCGTTCGTCCTTGTCCATTTCGTCGATGAGAATCTCCACCATTCCGGAATCTAATACATAGTATCCCAGTATTGCGCAGAAGAACGATTCTATACCTATCCACAGAATTGCATTATGCAGACATAAATCCTTGTCAAATCTTGTATAGGTCAGTGCTACACCAAAGGCAATAATTAGATAATGGAATAGTGAGTATGTATTATCGTTGAAGTTGGATATGTAGTAATATAACAACGCTACCAGTTGGAACACTATCAGAAGAACCATGTCTTTGTTCCAACGCATGGTTTGAAATGTTTTGACAAAGTTTTTGTAAGGAAAAAGAAACAGTACACCCATCAGCATGAAAAAATTACCTATAGGCACATCGTCGATGAAGGTACGATAATACATTGCCATAGGGAATGCTGTCATTATCAGTGATAGGCCGAATTCCGACAGACGATATTTCTTCTTGTTTGTCACTGATGGTGACGTTTTTGTATCTGTCATGCTAATGTATTGATGAAATTATCAACAGAGTTGCTGATTGCATAATTGTTGTTTTTGTTTGTAGGCTGCACTTTAAAGGCTTTACTAATACCGTCAGCCGTAACATCTTTCAAATTGATTCCAAGACCATGATCTCTGACGATATCGCCGATAAGTCCTTTATCCGGGGCTATTACAGGTTTGTTGAATACGGCTGCATATCCCAGTATGCCACTGCTCAGGTTTACCATTTTATATGGTATCAGTATGCAGTCACATGTTTGGCAGAGATTGTAGAGAAAACCATACTGGCAGAATTCGTCAAACACCAAGATGTCAGTCTTTTGCCTTGCTTTCTCAAGCAGATTGTAGAATTTCTCTTTGATGTCATCATATATCTTTCCTGCGAAGATAAAGCACCTGTCTGCCAATACATCGCTATCTGCCATCAGAATTGCCTTTAATATCTCCAAGGTACCTTTTCTTTCAGTCAATCCGCCAAAATGTAAATAGACATATTTGTCCTCTTTTATTCCTAACTCATCTCTGATGTCGTGCACTTCATTATTATTTATGTCAGGTATGGGATCAGGTAAGAATCTAAATTTAGAAGTATTATATATATCGTTCAACTTTTGTACGCTACCTTTATCATTTAATATGTAGTAAATACCTTTTCTGTGAAATTTAGACATCAGCAGGAAGCGGAATTTCTCAAGCCAGAGTCTTATACCGCTCATTTTGTCATCGCGTAAAAATATTCGATATATTATTCCCGTCAAAACACAACTTGTCGGCAACAAAAACAACAAGAAAGGCATAAATTCCATTAATGTTGTCAGAAGCACTCTATCTGCCTTATATTTCTTTGCTTTTTTTGCGACTATCTGAGATTTATTCCATGCCTTAAGAATGGCATTACCACATTGGCAACTATCTTGTTCACTCTCTTTGAGATATTCTATCTTAATATTCTCAGCATCCTTCCAATTAATTTTCTCCTTTGCTTGTCTGAATCCCTGACATAAAAGGAATACGTATTGTTCTTCTTTATTGCGAACAGCCATATCTCTATAGTGAGAGAGAAACTCCATATGGTGTCCGGTTATAGTGTCATCAAATATCAGAGTCATTGTACAATCATCTCATATACATCTACATACTTGTTGTAAACTCTATGTTTGTCAAATATCTGTGCACGCTTACAACATGCTTCCACAGAGTAAGGGTGTTGCCCACATATCCTTATAATTTCATTTTTCATAGCAGCAACATCCTCTTGTTCTACAACTACACCGCAAGTATCATCAATTGTTTCAGGAGCACCACCTGCACGGAATGTAACGACTGGTGTACCACACGCTATTGCCTCTATATTAACCATCGACAACACCTCTTGTCTAGTAGGGTTGATAAACACATCAGCAGCACTATATATATCACTCAGCATACATTGGTCCTCTGTACGTTGTATGGTTATAACATTTTTGGGTATATAATTCTCCACTTTATTTATTGCTCCCACCATCACTACCTGATAGTCATCTGAAAGCATCTCTGCAATCCGACAGACGACATCAACTCCCTTCATTTCTGTCCATCCTGAAGCAACAGCAAGAACCATCCATCGCCGTTTTATTGAAAATCTTTCCCGTATATTGCTTTTGTGGGGACAAAAGATGTTCAGGTCTATTCCGTTGTTTATAGTCCTGATTGGATAATCTGACATGAACGACTGCTCACACAGATTGGCCAGCCACTTAGAGGGTGTGCACAATACCATATTGTCCACTCCCGTGAACCATTGTTTTTTCTGTATATACTTCCTTCTTGAATTGTCAAACATACTTGCAGGATACACTCTGTATAACTTACAGCCATAGCATTGTTCTTTCCACTTAGAACAACCTTTTTCAAAATGTGCACACCCTCCAGTAAAAGCCCAGCAGTCATGTAGCGTCCATACAACAGGGATATTGTTTTTCTTTATAAATGAAAACAACAACGGGAGATTTATATAATCAGGATGCAAGTTATGCAAATGTATCACATCAGGACGCCACTTCTTTATTCTGCGTAGTAGCAACCATGTGTCTATGCGATTAAAACATCCGTTCTTTGAAGTAAGGTAAGCCAGTTTTTCACTCAACTTACGCAGTATAATTTGACCAAACAACCACTGTGTATTGTCTTTCTTTAGATTTTTATTTGTTAGAGTAAATGGACAACACATCACAACCTCGTGCCCACGTTTACGTGTTTCGCTGGCACACATCTGCATGATATTACCCGTAGATCCATTATACCAAGAGTTAATACCAAGAATTCTCATATGTGTAAGAGATCATTTACTAATGTTATTATTTTCTTAACTTTCTTTGGGCTATTAGTTCACGTACAGTATTCCTTTCCTCTACACTAAGTCCAAACAAGAATGTAGCTCCCACCAATCCTATCGTGGTAAAAAGGAAACACAATACAAGACGTAAGAGTCCTTCACTTAATAAGAAGTGTACACACAGTCCAAATACAAACATGATAACTGTTATACCTATAACAGGTAGCACGACTCCCCTCATATAATCACACAGTCTCATATTGCAGACTTTCTTCGCATATGTCACAACTACGATGTCGCCACAGAAAGCCCACACAACAATCATTGGGATATACAGCCAATAGGGGCTGCCTCCACATTTGAAGCAAACATATGTTATGGCTAATGGCAATATGTTCATCACGCTCTTCCAGATGGCGAAAGCTTTTATGTTGCCCATGCCGTAAATGGAGATAGCCAGCGGCTGCGCCATCTGCGTGATGATGATCATTGTCATTTGGAATACACAGAATGTCATACTCCATTGTGGCACGTGCTTAAGCCACAACTCAAGTATGTAAGGTGCCTCTATTATAAAAGGTACTGTGAAGAACAATGTCATCAGTGCATTAAACTTACAACCACTTATAGAGGCTGCATTCATCACCGCATACTCCTTTGCTCCCGCCTTTTTCATGATAACAGGGTTTAGGGCTTTTTTCATGTTTTCCGAGAAAGTTGACAGGTAAGCCCTCACTTGGTTGGATATTCCCTGTGCTGCGTTGAGTGTGGCACCATAGAAATGGTTCAACACGACACCTATACCCTGAAAGGTTGCAAGGTCGGTTATGGCAGTTAGGAAACTCCAGCCCGAAAAAGTTGCCATCTTCTTTGCTATGGAGTAATCCCAATATTTGAAAGGCGATAAGACACATTCTTCGTAATGCTTGTGGCAATATATCTTTGAAATAGTCAGTGTCACTATCGGCACTGCAGCAGACAGGATCCCAAAGAATATGAGTTTGTCATACGAAGTATATATGCAGGCAAATGCAATGCCTAACCGTAGTAATGCCTCAAAGATGGCTATCAGAGAATAGTAGAGCATATTCTCATGAGCATTCAGCATGGCATCGTAGGGGACATTTATCACAATTAATGCTGCGCTGAAAATCATGCCTACATATATCGTTTTGGTTGCAATCACCCTGTCTGGTTCTATGTTGAGTATTCCATTGAACAAAGGAAACATCGCCGCAAACAATAACAGCATTGTGAGTAATGCTATAATGCAGTGCATCACAATGCTGATATTGAATACTTTTTTCTTCTCCTCAAGATTATTCTCCCCCTCTGCATACGACAAAAAACGGTATGATGCATTCGCCATGGCAAGATTAAGGAATCCTAACATGGAGATTATGCCGCCTACGACGTGGAACACTCCGAAATCCGATTCTCCCAGCGTAGCCAAAACAAGACGGGTGGAATATAACGTAACGAAAGTAGTTATTCCCATCTTGAGATACAGGTAACTCGTATTCTTTATGACACGTGAGACGGTTGACATTTATTCTTGCGGATTGTCTTTGGTTTATGTACTGGCTATTTTAATACAGCGGCACACAAATCGTATATGGATGGAGAAATACGAAACACAACATGCCTTAAAGAACGGTTGCCATCCTCCTTGAAATACTCCTTGAATTCCCTTTTAAGTATAGAGCGGGTGTCTTTGTCAAGTTTTTTATTCTTTACTGCTGTGCGGTACAAATCAATGACTGACTCAGCCGCATATTCCTGATAAATTCTGGCTATATCTGTACGTCCTTTTTGCTTGAATGAATTTATGTACTCGTTCAGTTCTTTGAGTTTACACAATCTTTTTTTGTCAAAGGAAGAAACGGTGTTCCCCGGTCGTATGGCGAGATAGTTATATAACGCACAGTCAATATGAACCATTTTTTTTACCCTTTTCAGTACAACTCGTTGAAAATAGACGTCTTCATATATCTGTCCTTCCTTGAATCTTGTATCTCCGATTATTTCTCTTTTGTAAAGTTTATTCCATACCTCAAAACGAATACGGGGGGAGGGCTCTAAGATATGCAGGAAGATATCATCATTGTCAACCAAAACCTTTTTCTCGTAGGTGTTCCTTGATATGGTGCTGCGTGTTTCCGTATTATATGTATTGTTGTAATGTTCGCAGGCTACTACGTCTGCATGTGTTTCTATCGCTGTGTTGACCAACATCTCAAGCATATTCGGCTCAAGCCAGTCGTCACTGTCAACGAATAATACATATTTGCCTTTCACGATATCCAACGCTGTATTGCGTGCAGACGACAGCCCGCCGTTGCTTTTGTGAATCACCTTGAAGCGGGAGTCTTTCTCTTTGTACTCATCACATATGCGGGGACATTGGTCTGTTGAGCCGTCGTCAACAAGTATTGTCTCAAAACTATCGTATGTTTGACAGGCTATAGAATCCAGACACTTTGTCAGATAATCTTCTACATTATATACTGGTACAATGACAGATATCAGCGGTTTCATTTCTTGCTTGCACATTTTTTAGTATTGTCCCTCTATCTGCTTGATGACTTTACATGGATTTCCGCCTGCAATGCAGTCAGCAGGTATGTCTTTTGTTACCACACTTCCTGCTCCCACTATCGAACGGTCACCTATCTTCACACCTTTCAGAATAATTACGCCTGCACCGATAAAGCAGTCATCACCCACTGTGACGGGAGCATATTGACGTTTGGTCATGTCAACTTCTGGCTCTCTGCGCTTCATATAATCTAAGCAGTGAAAGTCAGTGGTGTATATCTTTACACCTCCGCCCAATTTCACGTTGTTTCCAATCGTGATGTTCGCTCCCTTGGCTACGAGCGTGGTTTGCGACATCCCCACATTTTCCCCAATGATGATAGAACCTCCATTTTCGGCGCGAAGTGTGCACGGGGTATTGAATCCTATCTGATTTGCCATCATTCCGTTGTTCATATCAAGGTTGTTGCCAAACACAATTTTTCCGCCCTTGCTTGTCTCTATATAGGGAATACCTACAATCCTATAACTTTTACATTGCACACCATTACCCCATAATCTTAATTTGGTGTGAACAATATCAATCAAACGACTGATTTTATATTTTATTCCATGAATTATCTTGTAAGCTTTTTGTATTTTTTTTTTGCTTATATCCACATGTCTCCCTATTGATACGTTTTTCAATAAAAACTTGCGATTATTTGTATTTCAATTCAAATTGATTAACCACCTCGTTACCTTGTTTTTATTCATCAGCCAACATATAACGCAACTGACAATCATAATCAGAACAGGATAAAAATACACATATGGAGTTATGTTGTATTTTGCGACAAGAAACATTGCCAGACTCCAATGCACTAAATATATACCTAATGTGTTGTGCGCTATAAAATCAATCACGGTGTGTTCCTTCCATTGTATCATGGAAAAAAGTTTTATCAGACTTAACGTAGTAACAAAAGTAAATGGTGTCATATAGCCCACAAATACGGAATCATCGCAAACATAATAATGGTTAAACAATGCTTGGCAAATTATTCCAAAAAGAAATGCCACAAAAAGTATCATTTTAGATTTAACTTCATATGTCTTTAAAATTGCGTACCCTCCAACGGAATATGCCAATGAATAACTATGCCATCCTTGAATCGGATTCATTCTCTTAAAGAATGGATATATTCCATATAATGAGAAGCAACAGATGACTATTAGCGATATAAATAATACTTTCCTGTCTCTCAAAATAGGTCTTAACAAAGGATATAAAAGATACAAGATAAACAATGTAAACAGGAACCATAAATGGTTACAATAATCCATTCGTAAATTATATACGTCTATAAGACATTGCTTTATGGAGTAAGGTTCATTGTATATCACCACATGTGCAACATTTGATATTGTGCCCCAAAAGAGTATTAGGAACAATATTTTCAACAACTTTGGAACGTAATACCTGTATTCTCTGTTCTTCCTTAATAGCAGACTGCCATTAACTGCAAAAAACAAAGGGCAACACATACTCAAAATTGCTGCAGAGACCACATTGTTATCAAAACAATGACAATGATATGTTATTACCAAAGATATAGCGATAAATTTTATCACGTCAATGTAAACAATCCTATTCATATTCTTTCTATGATTAATAATCACTATGATTATTAATAAGTCAGACCTTACCTTCTGTTTTTTATCTCGTGATTTCAGTCTTTCTTTTTAATCCTCTTCCCTCACGTATTGTATTTTGTATGGTGTCCTTTTCCAGAACAGATACTACTCTCTATTTCTTTTCCTTACATAATACACGCCAACATTCCTTGGGACGTGTGTAACATCCTAAGGTAAAAGCGGTTAAAGAGCGGGCAATGTATCACTTGCGAAAAATGACACACACTTTATCATGCAAAGATAGTAATTTTATCTGAGATAGGCAAATGTTTTGGAGGTGTTTTTCTGACGAAGAAGATGGCAGGAAAGATAAGTAATTGTTTGTCAGCGGATTGCAAAGGTGTCGTAAAAGCTATCATATTGCACTGTAATATGATAGCTTTTACAGTGTAATACGATAGCTTTTACCATGTAATATGATAGCTTTTACGGTGCGATGTGTTTGCAGTCAAAATTGAGAATGACTTTTTTGCGATTTTCTTTGTAATTCAAAAAAAAAATTGTACTTTTGCAAAAGCATAAATTTTTTAAATTTTGAAAACTGGATTAGTACTCGAAGGTGGCGGACTGCGTGGCATGTTTACCAGTGGCGTCATCGATGCAATGCTTGAAGAAAAGGTGACGTTTGACGGCATGATTGGCGTGTCGGCAGGCGCATTGTTTGGATGCAACTTCAAGTCGGGGCAGCACGGACGCGCCCTGCGATACAACATAAAACTGCGCAATGACCCTCGCTACATGGGATGGCGGTCGCTACTGAAGACGGGCGACATCGTGGGGGCGGATTTCTCATACCATGTGGTGCCGTTCGACATCGACCCATTCGATGGTGAGGCTTTCCGCAGGAATCCCATGGAGTTCTGGCTCGTGGCGACGGATATCATCACGGGCGAACCGGTATATCACCAGATGCATGATTTCACCCACCATGAGCTGGAGTGGATGCGTGCCTCGGCCTCCATGCCTGCCATATCACATCCGGTCGAGGTGGACGGCATGGTGATGCTCGACGGCGGAATGGTTGATGCCATACCGCTGAAGGCTTTCCAGCAGATGGGCTATGGACGCAATGTGGTGGTGCTGACTCAGCCGCGCGATTTCTTCAAGAAGAAGACAAAGCTGATATGGATAATAAAGCAGCTGACGAAGAAATATCCCAAGGTGGGGGAGGTGATGGCGCGCCGTCATGAGATGTATAACGCTGAACTGGAATACATTAGTGAACAGGAACGTCTGGGCAATGCCCTGCTGATTTATCCGTCTGAACCGCTTAAGATAGGCCGTACCGAACTGAGTGAGAAGAAGATGCGCCGTGTGTATGGTCAGGGCCACGACATGGCATCCTCGCTGATGTCGCAGATAAAGGAATTTGTAGAATCACAATCATGAACTACTCTGATTTCATAGTGCTCAACCTGGGGCATGCACGCACCGTGCACTCTTGGGGCAACCGCGACATATCGTCGCCTTTCATGCGTATATATTATGTGAAGAAAGGTCATGCGCGGCTGCATCTGCCCGATGGCGTGGTGCAGGTGGAGGAGGGCAACATGTATCTGCTGCCCAGTTACCTGCCGCATGCATACGACTGCGACCCGGGATTTGAGTTTTACTACCTCTTCGTGTTCTTCCAGCAGGGGGAGCAGACGGGGCTTTTCGACACTTACAAGTTTCCTACCTCGGTGAAAGCCAACCATGCAACGCAGCTGCTTTTCGAGAATTACTGCACGCTGTACCCGCAGCTCAACCTGCCGTCGCTGTCGGCTGAGGACTTCGACCACCATCCGTCATATCATGACTATGCCAATGCTTACCGTCAGATGCCTGACTATGAACAGTTGCAGTTGCACGGACTGGTGGAAATTCTTCTGTCATATTTCGTCAAGCACTCGCAGCCGCGCCTGGTGATAAAAGACGAGCGTCTGGTAAAGTTGATAGAGTATATCTCAGTTCACATAAGCGACCCCATTACCGTGAGCCAGTTGGCGGAGCGTGTGTGCCTCACAGAGTCGCATCTTGTGAAGGCCTTCCGAAAAGGGCTCAACATTACGCCGCTGCAGTTTATTATTCGCAAGAAGGTGCAGCATGCACAGACGTTGCTGCTCGGCACGCAGATGACTGTCAACGAGATAGGCAAGGCGATAGGCATCAATGATGCTTCGTATTTCATCCGCATGTTCAAGAAGAACATCGGATTCACGCCTCAGGAATATCGCGAGAGGCTTATTGGATAGAATATTATTGTTTGCAGTATAGCATATTTTTGGCGAAACACATGCCGTTTCGCCTTTTTTATAGCACATTTTTCTCTTTTTCAATAAAATATCTGTAACTTTGCATTGGTATATCGAGTAAAAATACAAGAAAATAATGAAAAAGAAATCAATTGTTATGGCAGCTGTCGGCTGCCTTATGTCTGCAACCGCGATGGCTGGCGGACTTATGACCAACACAAACTATCACATTGCATTCGACCGTATGTTTGCACGCGGTGCAACAACGGAGATCGACGGTACGTCCTCAAACCCTGCCGGACTGGTATGGGGACACGAAGGACTCGAACTGTCACTCAACTTCCAGAAGCCTTGGCAGAACCGTGACATTGATGTTGAGATACCTGGATTTATCGGTAATGATTTAAATAAAAAATATGAAGGTGTGGCTTCTGCGCCTATTGTACCAGCCCTGTTTGCTACATACCACAAAGACAAGTGGGCAGTGTCAGGAATGATTGGCATCGTAGGCAGCGGCGGCTTCGTAGAGTATGAAGCAGGTGTGCCAATGTTTAATGTGCCAGTAACAGCAATGGTTACAAATAACATAGCCAGTTCTCCTGTAGCTGCCCTCAAGGATGATTTCTCACTCCTTTCATCAATGAAGGGTAAGCAGTACATCTATGGTGGACAGGTGAACTTTGCCTATAAGTTCTGTGACTATCTGTCAGCTGCTGTTGGCGTTCGTGTGAACTACTACGACGGCTACTACAAGGGTTATGTAACGGCTGTACCTGGTGAAAATTTAAGGAACTTTATTGTTACTAACACACTGATGGATTTGCAGCTCAACTGCATACAGCGTGGATGGGGATTCACACCAGTAGTTGGTCTTAACTTCCACAAGGACAAATGGACAGTGGCGGTAAAATATGAGTTCCGCACAAAGATAGAGACAGAAAACGATACCAAGCAGTTGGATATAAATGGCACTGATGTAAAAGCCATGGCAGAAATGATAGGCAATGATGCAACCATTGCAGCACTTTCGGCAACTGCTCTCGGTGGCATGGCTGGCAAAGTTGCTGGTTATCTGCCAAACGCCAAGACCCGCTACGACATGCCTTCACTGCTTACCTTTGCGGTAGGTTATGACTTTACTGAAAAACTGCGTGCAGCTGTTGAGTATCACTGGTACGACGACAAGAACGCAAAGATGGGTGGTGACCGTCAGGAGACACTTTCACACGGCACTCATGAGATTCTGGCAGGTGTAGAGTATGACATCAACGACAAGTTCACCGTAAGTTGCGGTGGTCAGCGTACCGACTATGGTCTGACTGATGACTATCAGCAGAATACCTCATTTGCTTGCGACAGCTATTCTATCGGTCTCGGTGGTGCATGGAACATCAATGAGAAGGTTCGTCTGAATGTGAGCTATTTCACATCTATCTACAGCGACTATGAGAAGAACCTCACAAACGCATACGGTGTTCCAGGTCTGAACGCTAAGGAAACCTACAGCCGTACGAACCACGTAATCGGTGTAGGTATAGACTATAAATTCTAATTGTTTTGTAAGTAGTTAGCAGGAGTATTCGAGAGAATCTCTATGCAGGAGTGACAGGGAATTTCCCTGTCACTCTTTTTTATTTCACTCACCTTAACTCCCTTTAACTATACTTTTGCTGTTTTATTTCGTCTTTTTTTGTAATTTTGCGTCATGAAAGCTACCATAGAATATATTCAGCGCAAATTCGACGAGTATAATCAGCAGATGTTCCGGGGCAGCCTGAAACCGTTGCCCATACAACTAAGCAGGGCGCGCACATACCTCGGACAGATAGCTTTTAAGCGTAGGCGCACGTTGACGGGTGGGTGGCATTACCATGATTTCATCTTCCGCATCAGTACGCTGATTGACATGCCGGAGCAGTTGGTGGAAGATACCATACTGCATGAGATGATACATTACTATATCTTCTCAAACCAGATAAAGGATACTGCACCTCACGGAAAGGTATTTCGCCGTATCATGAACGAGATAAACACCCGATATGGACGCAACATAACGGTGTCGCACCGCCGCACCAGTCAGGAGCGTGAGGCTGACGTGCAGGACAGGCAGCATTTCGTGTGTGCCGTCCGCTTCACTGACGGAGAATGGGGGATGGTGATACCCGTAAAGACACGTCTGTTTTATTTCTGGGATGCCTTGCAGCGTGTGCCGCGTATTGCAGAGCAGAAATGGTATGTGTCGCGCAATCCATACTTCAACCGCTTTCCCCGTGTGCAGACACTGAAAACCTATAGGGTGACGCAGGCGGAACTGGAAGAGTTGCTGAAGACGGCAAAGCCGCTTGTAAGACAAGGCGACACTATAATGATAGCAAAACAATAACGTAGAAAACAAACAGGTATAATTATGAAATACAATCTTAGAAAAAGTGGGATGCTTTTTGCTGTCCTTTCTTTCCTTACATCATTCGGTTTCTCTTCACTTACGGCAACGGCAGCCGAACCGCTGTCAAACGGTGCTGTGCGCTTCACATATTTCGCACCGATGGCCGATGAGGTAGTTTTGCAGGGTTCCGGCGCATTGCGCAAGCAGAAGATGGTGAAGCAGCCTGACGGCACATGGGTATATATGAGTACGGTGCTGCCGCCAGATATGTACACATACAATTTCAAGATTGACGATGGCTTGATGCAGACCGAGCAGGGCAACAACGATGTGGTGAGAGACATAGACCAGTATCTCAACTATTTCTTTGTGCCGGGATGGCCAGCCGACTATTACATGGAACAGCCCGTGCCGCACGGCAGGGTGGAGCAACCCTGGTATCCCTCTACCCTCAACGGCATGACACAACGGCGTATGTCTGTATATCTGCCTGCGGAATATGATGCTAATCCAGCGAAACAGTATCCGGTGCTGTATCTGCTGCATGGCTCCGGCGGTGATGAGACGGCATGGCTTGCCATGGGCAGGCTGAAACAGATAATGGACCTTATGATTGCCGACGGCAAGTGTAAGCCCATGATAGTAGTCATGCCCAACGGTAATGCCGACCTTGATGCTGCACCGGGCGAAAGCCCTTATATGCAGGCAGTGGCGAAGGCAAACAATGTGTCGTCGATGACAGGTAGGATAGAGGCAGCCTTCCCCGTAGAGGTGATGACATACGTGGAGCAGAACTACCGCACGATTGGAGACAAACAGCACCGCGCCATAGCGGGCTTGTCGCTTGGCGGACTGCATACGCTGTATATCTCAGCAAACAATCCGCAGCTGTTTGACTATGTGGGATTGTTTTCTCCCCAGACCACCAATGCCCTTAATGATAAAAAGATTACAGGAATAAAGAGCCTGACAAAGGGTATCAAGACCCTTGCCGGACAGGTGCCGGTGGTTGGTAACAAATGGGAAAGCAAACTGGGGCGCAAGTTTGAGAAATACGACGACATCGTGGTTTACGACAGTCTTGACCAGAAACTTGCCACACAGTTTGCCATTGCTCCGAAGTTGTACTACATTGCCGTCGGCAAGGAGGATTATGTGATGAAACTTGTCACCATGCACCGTCAGCGTCTTGATGCCGGCGGATATCAGTATATATATAACGAAACAGATGGCGGACACACCTGGGATGTTTGGCGCCGCCATCTGTTGGATTTCTTACCGAGGTTATTTTAACTCAAATCGGTCATTAGGCTAGCATAAATCCTAATGACCGATTTGTTTTTTATCTTTCAGAGTCTTTCTTTAGAGAAGGTGCATGTTGCCTATTATGTAGAGCATTGTGTAGCCCAGCAACATTGATATTATACCTACGATGAGACCCATGCGGGCCATGTCCTTCTGCTCTACGAGGTTTGTGGCGTATGCCATGGCATTCGGCGGTGTAGATATTGGGAGCACCATTGCACTTGATGCAGCGATGGCAACGCCGATGAGCACTGTTGATGTGCCTCCGATGCCGTTCAACTTGTCACCCATTGCGGTGCAGACTACAACGAGGATAGGCATCAGCAGGGCTGCAGTAGCAGAGTTGCTGATGAAGTTGCTCAGAGCGTAGCAGATCAGGCCAGAAAGAATGAGTATGAACAGTGGTGAGAAATCACCGAATGGTATTGTTTCCACTGCACGCTGTGCCAGTTCTGACTTGTTGAGGCCATAGCCCAGTGCGAAACCGCCTGCTACCATCCAGATTACAGACCAGTTGAGTTCTTCAAGGTCTTTTCGGGTGATGACGCCAGTGAGTGCGAATATCACGAATGGTACAAATGCCACGGTATATGAGTTTATTCCTGTCACTGTGTCAAGGAGCCACAGAAGTACTGTGATGAAGAATGTAACGATGACAATCTTTGAGTGTATTCCCTCCTTCATTCCACCGTCGATGTGCAGCTCGATAGTCTTCTGAGAGAATGGGAACATCTTTCTGAGCAGCAGCCAGCTGATGAACAACAGCACAATGACCAATGGGAACATATAGAGCATCCACTGTCCGAAGCCTATGCCGAGGTTCATGCCTTCAGGGTCGTTGAGATATTTCAATGCTATGGTGTTCGGTGGCGTTCCGATTGGGGTACCCATACCGCCGAGGTTTGCAGCTATGGGGATAGAGAGAGCCAGGGCGATGCGTCCTTTGCCGTTGGCAGGCAACTGCTTGAACACCGGTGTCAGGAATGTGAGCATCATGGCTGCAGTGGCAGTGTTGCTGACAAACATAGAGAAAAGACCCGTAATGACGAGGAAACCGAGCAATACATTCTCACTCTTCTTGCCAAAAGGCTTCAACATACTCTTTGCCAATTGTGCGTCAAGTCCTGTCTTGGTGGCTGCGATGGCGAGGATGAAACCACCGATGAACAACATGATGACTGGGTCTGCGAAACAACCCATAATACCTTTGTATGACAGCAGTGTGCCTACTTCCTCTTCGTTGCACATCCATTTTACACCCGAATCGCTGCAGAACAAAAGCATGGCACCGATTATGGCTACCGATGTTGCCCACGAGGGAACCACTTCCAATACCCACATTAATGTTGCAAAGGCAAAGATGGCGATGATACGCTGCTGTACCACTGTCAAGCCGTCAATGCCAAACGCTGTGGTAGGCAGGTTCCAGATTGTTAGGGTGATGATGGCCACCACTATGGCCTCGATGATTTTCTTCATCACGCGCGACGGGCGTGATTTCTTTTCCTGACGCATCTTGTGATAAGCATCTACAAGATGAATACCATTGAAATTCTTAAACATCTTCTGTTTTTTCTATTTGCTGTTTCTGTTGATAATTATATCTTTTATATTGCTTTGTCTTCCGTTATGGGTTTGCAAAGTTACTGCTTTTTTATAATATAAAAAAAGGTGACAAAGAAAAAAGACTTTCCGTTATTCACTTTCAGAGATTATGCAAACTGCACTTGCCATTTTTCAAGCACAAAAAAAACTCTGCTGGTCTCACGACTTGCAGAGCTTCTAAAAAAATATATCTACTAACCTAAACAATATGCAAATTTTGTTATCCTTACAATCAATCTTTTTTGTTTACCAATCTTTATCTTTGCTTTTTCTTTTTGACGATGCAAAGTTACTACTTTTTTCACTGTGTGCGCACACAATTCCAAATTTTTTGATTAAAAAACATCATAATAATGATATAAATCAAGGTTTGTGTGCGCACACAAGGCAAAAAACCGCAATTTTGGGCTTAAAAAAGGCATTTGTACCAAAAATGTATGAAAAAGTGGTATTCGGAGTACCAACATCTGGTATTTTCGGTACCAATATCAGGTATCTATCGTACCAACTGTTGGTATCGCCGGTACCAGCGTCGGGTATTGACGGGGGAGTGTCGTATGTCGTATGTTGTGATAATGCAAGTCTTTTTAATGCCAATAGTTTGGCAGTTATGAGAAAAAGATGTAACTTTGCACAGGCATAGAAATAAACACATACATTATATATAGAATAAGAACATACATAAAAAATGGAATTGACATTATTGATAATAGTAATACTTATTGCAATAGCATACGCCGTGTATGCCGAGATGCGTATTAAGTCAAACAAGGCTGACGGTGCAAGGATAATGAAGGAAGTGAAGGCTGAGGCCGAGCATCGTCTTGCTGAGCAGAAGGCAGAGGGGCTGCGCAGGATAGAGGAATTGAAGTCAGACAGGGATAAGGCACAGGAGGAATACAAGACTGACAGAGCCAGTTGGCAGAGCAAGAGCGAAGGACTGGTGGAGGAGAATACCCAGTTGCGTGCCGCATTGGAGTCAACGCAGAGTTTGCTCAAGGCTGCCAACGAACAGGCGAAGAAAGATGAGGAGGAACGGCAGGAAAGGTTTCAGACTGAACTAAAACTGGCTCGCGAACAGATGCGTGCACAGTTTGAACGTGAGATGGCAGACCGTTCCGACATACTCAAACGTGAGGCTTCCGAGCGCATGGAACGCTTGAAACAGGAAGCGGAGGAACGCATGGAAAGTATGCGGCAGACCAATACGCAGCAGATGAGCCAGATTGTGGATCCATTGAAAAAACAGTTGGAAGAACTGCACCGCCTTGTCGATGACAACAAACTGGAACAGTCGAAGAACACTTCAGCATTGGCAGCTAGCATCAAGGCAGTCTTTGAGCATGACAAGGAGCGCGACAAGACCACGCAGAGTCTTGCTGCCGCATTGAAGAACCGAGGAAAGGTGCAGGGTGACTGGGGCGAGCAGGTGCTTGAAAACATATTGCGTGACAGTGGACTGCGCAGGGGGGAAGAGTATTTCGTGCAGGAGAATGTGAAAACCGACAGTGGTGCAAACATACGTCCCGACATTATAGTGAAAAGCGCCAACGGTTCGCGCATCGTCATCGACTCCAAGGTGTCGCTCACTGCATATACAGACTATGTAGGGGCCGAGACAGACGAAGAACGTCAGGCGGCCATAAAGGCTAACTACGATTCAATCTGGCAGCATGTCGTGGAACTTTCAGACATGAAATATGACAAGGAGGTTGAACGGGCAATCCCCATGGTGCTTATGTTTGTGCCAAACGAAGGTAGTTACATTCTTGCCATGAACCGCGACCCGCAGCTTGGTTCGAAGGCTTATCAGAAAGGTGTGTTGATTATCAACCCCACAAACCTTATGGTGGTGCTAAGACTGATGTTCCTCACATGGCAGAACACGCGTCAGGAGAAGAACAACCGTGAGATACTGAAGGCTGCGTCAGACATGTACGACAAATACTGCACCTTTGTGGAGGAATACGTGAAACTAGGCAATCAACTCAACACTGCGCGTACCACATACGACAAAGGTCTGGGACAGTTGCGCGAAGGTCGCGGCAATCTCTCAAAGCGTCTTGAAAACCTCCGTCAGTATGGTGTCACGCCTGCCAAGCAGATACCAGAGAAGATGCAGTCGCTCACGGATGAGGATGAAATCAGGAATGAAGGTAATGAAAAAGTCGAGATGATTAACATAGTTCCCTGAAGAAATTTGGCCAAAGAGAAAGAATGTTCTCCTGTAAGAAACAACGAGAAAACTGCTTGGCTTGGTGTCCTAATGTCCTGCGAAGCACTGTGTCCTCTATTACACGACAAATTGTATCGGCCAATCCTTGTTCGTCATCTTGCTTGACAAGAAAACCATTTTCGCCATCCTTGATGATGTCTTTAGGGCCACAATAACAAGAGTAAGAAATCATGGGCAAGCCAAATGAAGCAGCTTCCAATAACACCATTGGGAAGCCTTCGTAACGAGAAGACATCACGTATGCTGAACTTTCCAGATATTTCTCTTTGATGTTTTCGGTACGCCCACAAAGATGAAACACATTCTCCAAACCATATTGAACTATCTCTTGCTGCAGTTGGTCATGCATCTCACCATCCCCCCATATGTTCATGTGCCAGTCGGGATGCCGCTGATACACTGACCGCCAAGCACGTATTAGTGAACTGTAATTTTTCTGTTGACATAGCCTGCCAACAGAGATAAGGCTCTTGTTTCCCAATTCTGCCACTTTATTTCCTTCGTAAGGTAATGGATTATATATTTGGAAGACATTGTCATTGGTATTCTTCCATTGCTCTAAATCCTCTTTGGTGAGTACAACAAGACGGTCTAATGACTTTGTCTCCTTAACCATTCGTTTGACCTCATGAAGTCCTATTTGTTTCCAAATCCATCCCTGATGATGAGACATGAGAAAATCATAGCGGAACATTTTGTTGAAATGTAATTCCGCTACAGTCTTGCAAGGGAGTTTCATCTTATATAGGAAATCTATTTCCTTTCCAAACAAAGATACACATATATCTGGTCGCTCTTTCTGCACTATAGCCATTAAGCGCTTTTTGTACACATGATTTTTGTAATAGTGGGAAACCGCCTTGGCAATTAGATTCTTTTGAAAATCATCTTCATAGTTCAACCCTATATCATAGTGGCGCACACTTTCGTCAAATTCGAAGAAATTCTCACGGTTTTTCTGGTCTGTTGTGACTATAACGACTTCATAAGCAGCTTTGCGCACCAGATAATTCACTTTCATTGACAATATGTGCTCCGTTCCTCCACTATTATATGTGCTAGGTGTCATGTATAGAATCTTCATGCTCGTTCTCCTTTTAAAAGTTTTACGATTAATAACTGGCCTGGCATGATATGCCGATAGCCTCAACGCGTGATTTGATATTGTCGAGCACCTCTGGTGTGGCTTTGCGTAATCCGTGTGCAGGTGTCTCGCGGTCTATGGTGTAAATCATGACCTGCTGTGGTGCTATCTTCTTTACCGCGTCAAGCCACGGGGCTACATATTCTTCCGTAGTGTTGTCAACCGACTCGCCATGATAATCACCGGTCATGAACATTGTCTGTATGATTACGTGACCTTGGAAGGACATCAGGTTCTTCACCACGTCCTCCACATCGTATGAAGAAGAAACAGGGCGGTCCACCTTTTCTATATATGCAGCATTGACGGTGTCAAGTTTCTGAATATTGTTGTCAACCTTCATCAATGCTTCGCGTATATTCTCCTTATATATATATGTAGCATTGCTGAGTACCGACACCTTTGCTTCCGGGAAGAATCTGTTGCGTATCTCTATGGTGTCGTCAATGATGGCGGGAAAGTCTGGATGCCCGGTGGGTTCGCCGTTGCCAGCGAAGGTGATGACATCCAACGGCTCACCGTTCTTGTGTCGTTGACGGAGTACGTCGGACAACGCCGTGCGCACCTCCTCACGTGTGGGGCGTTTGGCATGGGGACGGTAGTCCGCATTGAAGCCACATTCGCAGTATATACAGTCAAACGAGCATACCTTGCCATCGCCGGGCATGAGGTTTACACCCAGTGAGACACCCAGGCGGCGACTGTGTACAGGACCGAAAATCGGTGATGGATATATAATTGTTGACATAATTATATTAATAAAAAACGACAAACTTATTTCTTCAACCATTTCACTCCTCGTCTTCCCCATACAAGCAGGAATGCGAAAAGCATGCGCGTGGATAAGATCCACAATGCCGACACACCTGCCGTAGCGAAAACGAGGGTGTCTTCGAGCATGGAGTGGTTCATGATGAGGTGGTAGTTCACCTCATTGGCTTCCTCACGCGTTATCTGTCCGCGTTCCTCAAGGTCTATCATGGCGGCAGAACCGTAGCTGATGCCGAGCACGTTGCCTACGAGCCACAGGTATGAGGAGTTCTCGGGCAATCCGAAGAAACGCATCAGTGGGCGCAGTGGGCGGGTGAGCAGCGTCATGATGCCAAGGCGCTCAAATACGCGTTGTATGACCATGAGTGCATATATGATGCCGAATATCATAAGGCTCAGCCGCAGTGATGACCATGCCCATTGTTCAGCCAGTTGCATGATGGTTGTCTCGCCACCCGCCATTGTCGGTTGCATGCTGAAGGGTTGTGGCATGTCGGGCAAGACAGCGTTGAGGTAGAAGGCGGCAAGGAAGGCTGCCCCGATGCGGAGCGCTGCCATGCGCCAAGGATTAGAGCCTACGCGTTTCACTACGGCGCATTCCATTGGCAATGCGTGGCATATTAAAACCATGATGGCTATGATGGTTGCTTCGCGCATTGTCAGCTGCATTGACAGCATGACCGCCAGACAGGCGTATGTGGTGACTGATGCTCCAGTGACGAAGGCAATGGCAGATGCACCGGGCAATCCCATGTATTGAAAGACGGGGTTGAGGTATTGTGCTATCCATGCAATCACTCCGAAATACTGGAGTATGGTGACCAAGAGAGATACTGGCAGCATTATGCGCAACAGCCACAGTGTAGTCTTGACTGAAGGATACAATGCCTTGCGCAGAATGCGCAGAATGCGTATGAGCCAAGACTGCAGATGTGTTTGCGTGTGTGGAAACAAATTCATTTTATCAATAAGCGTGTCTGTTGCCCCGAATATGTGTTTGCCTTGAGATGGATAGTGTCAGGCAACAGTTTTGTTGAAACGCTGAACAGCAGTTCTCTTGTGTAATACTGTGGGATGTTGCCTTGGTCATGGCACAGTGTCAGCCATATAGCACCTTTGTTGTGTGTACTTACGGAATCGCACCGCAGCACTATTGACTGTGCGGCCTCTGATTCGGTGCTCCCTACCATTATCCCCAGTTGCATGTTAAGATAGCGCTTGTTTGCCGACATCCATACGGCACTCACTGTCAGCGGGTCGGTCTTGGCGTTCTCCTGTCCTTCCCACATTAATGGAATTGTCATGTTGACGCTTTTCTGTCCCACCACTTGTATGGGCTGTGTGGCGTCGTAATAGTTGTAATACAGCAACCGGCGCACTGTCGTGTCTTTCTTTTCTGAATATGCAAACGATGAGGGCACCACAAGATTTTCGTCGTTGTCGGTGACGATGCTCACCACCTTGCCTTGCTTCACGGTGATGTCAGCATACTCTGCACGCAGGTTGGAGTATTCGCCATCGCCGGTCTCATAACCAGTGTAATCGCATGATACGATGGCGAACATGGACAACAACAATATGTATATTGCTTTTCTCACTTGTTTACTTTGTATTCTGTGAGGCGAGGAAATTGCGCACGGGGTTTGCATACATCGTCAGCATACGCTCACGCAAGAACGGTACGTCGGGGGTTGGCACACGCACCTTCTTTATCTGTCCTGCCAGATATTCCTCAAATTCCTTTTTGTCTTTCACCGTGTATTTGTCGCTGTTGTCCGTACCGTCCAGTTCGTCCATGGCAATCCAGTTGCACGGATACAGGCGATAGCGTGAATGTATCTCACGGTCTATGTGCTCTGCCACGAGGCGGAATATCTCCTTCTTAGGCAACGTGGGGTCGAGAGTGTCGAGCCACGGGTCTATGCATGGTGACAATTCGTAGTGCACCTTGCCTTTCTTGCCCAGTATGCCGGTCTTCATGTTAAGCAGGTCGTCCTGCTTCGACTTCTTCCATCCCTGTACGTCGCGTTTGAATTGAAATTCCTCAGCCTTGAGGTAGTCGCATGGGTCGTGCTCATAACTTATCGTCAGTGGTGCTATATGGAGGTGTTTCAATGCCTCTATTACGCTGCCGCCGCACTCTTCTGGTGCGCCCATGGCAAACATCTTAAGCACTGAATCCTGTGTGCGGTCGTCGGAGTCCTTGGCACGTCCCTCGCGCTGTGCTATCCAGATGTTCTCCTGCTTGTCGTTCACTGCAAAGTGTATGTACTGGCTCATCAGCATTGACGAGCGCATCATCTCGTGTGCCGTCAGTCCGCGGCGCACGGTAAATGCCTTGTTCATCCTCACCAGTTTCTTTATCCATGGATATATCAGCAGGTTGTCACCGATGCCGATCTCGCATGTGCGGTCAAAGCCGTCGTCATGTATCATGAGGTCGAGGAAGGCGGAGTCAAGCACAATGTCGCGGTGGTTGGACATGAAGATATACCTGCCGTGTTTGTCGAATCCATCAGGATAACCGAAGGATGTTCCTTTGGTGCATCGCCATGTGATGAATCTCACTACGGGTTTCATGAATCGCACCTGAAAGTCCTGCGATGACTTCACACCCTTGAAAAGCATTCGCAGCATCCAGTTGCGTACTGCCTTGGGCAACCATGGTGCCATGCCTTTCATCACAAGGTTGAACTGCCTGTCGTTGAGCAGTTCTTCAAACACCACAGGCATTTCCTCTGGTTCGTATGGTCGTATTTCGTCGAAATCGTGTATTGTCATATCTTTCAGCCTTCAACTATCTCACTGAGCACATCTCCCATGTCGAGTCCGGCAGCGCGAACCTGCTGTGGGATGAATGATGTCGGCGTCATGCCCGGCGTAGTGTTTATCTCAAGCATACGGATTTGTGCCTTTGCCGGGTCTTGGGCATCCTTTATTATATAGTCCACGCGGATGATGCCGTTGGCGTGAAGGATGTCGTAGATGGCAGACGTGATTTTGTCAACACGCTCGCTGACCTCCTGTGGCAGACGTGCCGGTGTTATCTCCTGCACCTGTCCGTTGTACTTTGCATCGTAGTCGAAGAACTCGTTCTCGCTGACCACCTCGGTGGCAGGCAGCACTACACTCTTCTCCTTTGTCTTATATACACCCTGAGATATTTCCATTCCCTCGAGGAAACCTTCTATCATCACAGTGTCGCTCTCTCCGAATGCCAGGTCAAGGGCTTTCTGCATTTCTGAGAATTCCTTTACCTTGCTGACGCCGAATGAAGAACCGTCGGCAGCAGGCTTTACGAAACATGGATAGCCCACTGTGGCCTTCACCTTCTCGTCGGTTATGCTGTTCTCCTCGCCTTTGCGCACCAATATGCTCTCCGCAACGCTGATGCCGAATGTGCGCAGGTAGTTGTTCAGTACGAACTTGTCGAAAGTCAGTGCTTCCACCAGTACACCGCTGGTAGAGTAGGGCATGCCGATGAGGTCGAAGTAACCCTGCAACACACCGTTCTCGCCCGGTGTGCCGTGTATTGTTATATATGCGTAGTCGAAGGTCTTCTTTTCGCCCTTCTCCACGAACGAGAAGTCATTCTTGTCAATCTCAGCCTGTGTGCCGTCGCTGAGGTTTACATGCCAGTCGCCCTTCTTCAGGTCAACGATGTAGCAGTTGTACTTGTCCTTGTTGAAAAACGAGTAAATGCCCGCTCCCGAACGTAGCGACACATCATGCTCAGATGAGTCGCCTCCGCAAATGATTGCTATTGTCTTTTTCATTGTTGTTATACCGAATATTGTATTTGAAATGCAAAGTTACGATTTTTTTTTGTAACTTTGCATTTCTTTTATACATTTTTATCATTAAAATCCAAAAAGCCCTAACTTTCGCCTATGCGCCACGACCATCTGAAAAGAGAACTCGACTTATTGCTGTTGCTCACGCAAAACCGTACGTATGCGCCTGACGACATCTGTCAGCGCATAGGCATATCCCGGCGCAGCTTTTATTATTACATTGAGTTTTTTGAACAAGCAGGATTTCGTGTGGAGAAACACTTCGGGAAATACTGCATTGACCGTTCCAGTCCGTTCTTCGAGCGTCTGCTCGACCTGGTGCAGTTTACTGAGGATGAAGCCCTGCTGATGAAACAACTCATCACCAATGCCGGTGATGCCTCGCCGCGATTACGCGACCTTCACAGGAAGCTCGACCGTTTCTATGACTTCCGCATACTTGAGGACGAACAGCTGCAGCAAAAGATGGCGCGTATTCGTTCCACTCTGTATAATGCCGTGAAGTCGCACCGCATGGTGAAGATTGTCAACTACTCCTCGCCCAGCAGTCACACGGTGGCTCAGCGCATTGTTGAACCGTTCATGTTTCTCAATAACAACAACGACATCCGTTGTTATGAGGTGTCCACCGGCAAGAACAAGATTTTCCGTCTGTCGCGCATGGGTGACGTGGTGAGACTTGATGAGGAGTGGAGCCACGAGGCAGAACACAAGAAAGCCTACATCGACCTTTTCTCATTCTCTGGTGAGAGCACCACAAAAGTGTCGATGGTCATGGGACAACTGTCTCACAATGTCATGCTTGAAGAATATCCTGCCTCTGCTCCATGCTTCGCCATGCGTGATGACGGCAAGTGGTATTTTGAGACTGACGTGTGCAGTTATCTGGGCATCGGACGCTTTGTGCTTGGCATGTATGACGACATAGAGGTACTCGGCGATAGGGCATTTGAAGATTACCTCTCCATGAAGATAAAATCATGGAATGAACGCTGTGCATTTGTGAAAAAATGATAAAACACTGTATTGTAAGGAACAAAACAACAGATATTTAAGATTTTTTTATTAATTTTGCAACTTACCATAAATCATTCAGATGATACAAGTAACCGAGAAGACTATAGACATTGATGCCATTCTCCGCTCCAAGATGGGTGCGAAGGCCAATCATGTGCCGCGTTTCGCAGTCAACTGGTTGAAGAAGATTGTGCATCAGGAGCAGGTGAACGAGTTTCTTTGGAACGCACGCGACCTACAGGGTACTCCCTGGCTGAAAGCCGGTATAGCCTTCCTCAATAACCATATTGAGGTGACAGGGTTGGAGAACCTTCCCGATGATTCCGACGGACGTCGTTACACCTTTGTGTCTAATCATCCTCTCGGTGGAATCGACGGCATAGCCATCGGTTCGATAATCGGTGAACGATACAACGACAATTTCCGTTATCTGGTCAATGACCTGTTGATGAACCTTCCCGGTCTTGCTCCGCTGTGCATACCCATAAACAAGACTGGCAAGCAGAGCAGGGACTTTCCGGCTATGGTGGAGGCGGGATTCAACTCAGACCACCACATGGTGATGTTTCCCGCCGGACTGTGTTCAAGGAAACAGAATGGTGTGATACGTGACTTACCGTGGACCAAGACCTTTGTCACCAAGAGTGTGCAGACCCAGCGTGATGTCGTGCCGATACACTTCGACGGTCAGAACTCAGAGAAGTTCTATCGCATTGCCAATATCTGCAAAGCCCTTCGTCTGAAATTCAATTTCGCCATGCTCTTCCTGGCAGACGAGATGTTCAAGAATGCCGGCAAGACTTTTCATGTAACTATCGGCAAGCCTATTCCCTGGCAGACATTCGACAAGGGCCGCAAGCCATTGGAATGGGCGCAGTGGGTAAAGGATAAGGTGTATGAATTGAAGACCGAAGGTTGAAAGATGAGGACTGAGAGAATAATGAAGAACGAAGAAAGCAATTTCCTTTAGCAGAAATGCCTTGAGGATAAACAATAATATATAGTATGGATGCAGAAATAATACAGCCAGTACCGTTGGAACTTCTCCTGTCAGAACTGACACCAGAGAAGCGTTTGCGCATGACCAACCGTTCCAACAACGAGATTTACATCTTCACCTATCATGATTCTCCGAATCTGATGCGTGAGATAGGAAGACTGCGCGAAATCACCTTCCGTATGGCTGGCGGCGGCACTGGCAAGGAGTTGGACTGGGATGAGTTTGACACTTGCGAGAACTGTTACAAACAGTTGATAGTATGGAACCCTGAGGCGAAGGAGATAATCGGTGGCTATCGTTATATCATGGGTGACGAATGGGATTATGATGAGGACGGTCAGCCCATACTTGCGACAAGCCACATGTTCCGCTTCTCAGACAAATTCCTGAAGGACTATGCACCATACACCATCGAACTGGGACGCTCGTTTGTAACACCCGAATATCAGAGTTCAAAGATGGGTGCCAAGAGCCTCTTCGCTCTTGACAACCTGTGGGACGGCTTGGGTGCGCTGATGGTTATCAATCCAAAGATGAAATATTATTTCGGCAAGATGACCATGTATCCCAGCTACATCCGTTTCGGTCGTGACATGATACTTTATTTCCTCAAGAAGCATTTCGACGACAAGGAGGGTTTGGTATATCCGAAGACACCGTTGAAACTCGACACTCCGGAAGAAGAACTGGAACAGATATTCTGCGGCCGCGACTTCAAGGAGGACTACCGCATACTCAATGGCGGCATACGTGCCTTGGGCTTCAATATCCCGCCGTTGGTGAATGCCTACATGAATCTGTCGCCTACGATGAAGCTTTTTGGCACAGCCATCAACTATGGCTTCGGTGACGTTGAGGAGACAGGCATCCTCATTGCTGTTGACGAGATATTTGAAAGCAAGCGTGTGCGCCACATAGAATCGTTTGTACGTGATCATCCAGAATGTCTGGAGAACATCACCAGTGGCGCAGACACAGTGATAAAACAAAGAAAGAGAGGATAATTTTGGGGGAGTGATAGAGGAGTAGAAGGGGAGTGATAGAGGAGTGATAAGGACATTACGTTTAACTGATTAATGCAGTCAAATACATTTGTCACTATCACTCCTCTATCACTCCCCTTCTACTTATCACTCCAAAGCCTCTCTATCACTCCCCCAAAATTATGGCCTTACCTGCCCGTCACCCTCTATAATCCATTTATAGGTGGTTATTTCCTCAAGTGCCATAGGTCCGCGCGGACCGAGTTTCTGAGTGGAGATACCAATCTCTGCACCCAGTCCGAACTGAGCACCGTCGGTGAAGCTCGTCGGGGCATTAACATATACGCAGGCAGCATCAACCTCTTTCTGGAAGCGAGCGGCAGTCTCCTTGTTCTCCGTCACGATGGCCTCGGAGTGACCGCTGCTGTACTGGCGTATGTGTGCCAGTGCCTCGTCAAGGGAATCAACAACCTTGATGGAGAGGTCGTACGACATCCACTCCTTGCCATAGTTGTCATAGTGGAACGTCACCTTGTCCTTCATCGGCTCAAGCAACGCAGGGATGTCTGCCTCGCGGTCCTTGTGTACCAACAGGCAGTCCAGGGCGTTGCACACCGACACGCGGCGTGTCTTGCCGTTGTTGATTATGCGCTTGCCTTTCTCCAGGTCACCGTCCTTGTCAAAGTAAGTGTGCACCACTCCGGCACCGGTCTCAATGACAGGCACCTTGGCATTGTCGCGCACGAACTCAATGAGTTTCTTTCCGCCGCGCGGTATGCACAGGTCGATGTAACCCACGGCATTGAGCATCTCGCCCGTTGACTCATGGGTGGCAGGCAGCAGGTTTATCACGTCAGGGTTGATGCCCTCGTCAACGAGTATCTGCTTGATCATTGCCACGATGGCGCGGTTGGAGTCGTCGGCATCCTTGCCGCCTTTAAGCACGCAGGCGTTGCCGCTCTTGAAACAGAGAGAGAATACATCAAACGATACGTTAGGACGTGCCTCGTATATCATGCCTATTACGCCGAAAGGCACTGACACGCGGTAGAGGCGCAGACCGTTTTCCAGCGTATGGTCTTTGGTGACGTGACCGAGCGGCGTTGGCAGGTCTGCCACATGGCGCATGTCGCTTGCAATACCGTCGAGGCGTTCCTTCGTCAGTTGCAGGCGGTCATAGAGAGGGTTCTCCTTGTCCATGCGGCTGAGGTCCTTGGCGTTTGCAGCCAGGAGCATGTCCGACTGCCGTCCTATCTCGTCGGCAATGCGACGCAGTACGGCGTTCTTCTTCTCATCGCTGATGAGAGCCAGTGAATAACTGGCATCTTTCGTGAGTTTGAATTGTATGTTCATGACTCTGTTCGTTATTTATCTGATTTTTGGTGGTTATTTTTCGAGTGCAATAATTATCGCACGAAGTAAATAGTGCGTGTCAATCGTTGATTGGCGCACGTCTCTGATTTACGAGTGCAATAATTATCGCACGAAGTAAATAGTGCGTGTCAATCGTTGATTGGCGCACGTCTCTGATTTACGAGTGCAAAGTTACTAAAAGTTTTTGTAAAAAAAGAAATTTTTTACCTTCTAATTTCGTCACGAACTGCCATTTCCTTGCGATAGAAATCACCAAAGTCACTTTCGCTCTCAAATACGCGAGTATTTCGCTTGTTCAGTATGTCTTTGTATCACAACGACATAACTCCGTTTTCGCTTTTTCTTCAATCCCCTCCCACTGTAATATGATAGCTTTTACATTGTAATATGATAGCTTTTACCATGTAAAGGCATTCATTTTACCATGCAAAACCTATCATTTTAATGCACAATGCATAATGCACAATGCATAATTATTACCTGCAAATCGCATTTTTTGTCGCATTTTGCCTAATTATAAATTATGCATTATGAATTGTTAATTATTTTAACATCTCTTTCGCACTTTTTTTTTGTGCTGATTTGTTCACAAAAATATGTGTAAAAATATGGTATTTTATTACATTTTTTGTATGTGTCAGATTATTTTTGTAATTTTGCATGTGCTAATTGAAACAGAACTAACAAAAACATAATACTATGCGACATTATTCTCGGTTGTGGGTAGGCTTCTCTACCTTTCTTTTAATTATGCTGTGCGCACAGACACATGCGCAGCGACGTGTCATCAATCTGAAGCAGTGGCAGTTCTCGCGCGACAAGGTGGAGTGGCAGAATGTTACGGTGCCGCACGACTGGGCCATCAGTGGACCGTTTGACAAGAAATGGGACCTGCAGACCGTGCGCATTGAGCAGAACGGAGAGAAGGTGGCCACGGAGAAATCAGGACGTTCCGGTTCGCTGCCGTGGATAGGCAAGGGGTATTATAAGTGCACAGTTCATAGTTCACAGTTTACAGTTGGCGCGAAGAGGCAGAACGACAGTTATGAGTTGTGCTTCGACGGTGCCATGTCAGAACCCACCGTATATGTGAACGGCAAGAAAGCCGGTTACTGGGCGTATGGCTACAATGCCTTCCGCCTTGACGTGACAGACCTGGTGAAGGACGGCAACAACCTCATCGAGGTGGAGCTGGAGAACAAGGAGGAGAGCAGCCGCTGGTATCCCGGTGCCGGACTGTACCGCCCCGTTGAACTGGTGATAACGCCTAAGACACACATAGACCCGTGGGCGACATACATACGCACGGTGGGACTGAAGGAAGGCGTGGACAACCACGGACGTACTGAGCCGCAGGCCACGATAGACTATAAGACACAGTTGGTGGGCGCTGATTTCGGTGACATAGCATGTGTGGTTGAGATACTCAACAGCAACGGTTTCATGGAGGCCGGCAGCCATTTCGACGTGCCTGCCGACGGTGTGATAGAGACAGAGCTGACACTGAGCAAACCCATGTTGTGGACTCCAGAGACACCTTATCTCTATAAGGTGCGCACAAGGCTGTTCAAGGACCACAAGGTGATAGACGAGACTGTGACAAACCTCGGTGTGCGCACGGTCAGCGTGAGCAAGGAAGGCGGTTTCCAGCTCAACGGCGTGACACGCAAGATAAAGGGCGTATGCCTGCACCATGACCTCGGTCCGCTGGGTGCGGCAGTCAACAAGGCGGCGCTCATCCGACAGGTGAAACTGATGAAGGAGATGGGATGCGACGCCATACGCACCGCCCACAACATGCCTTCAACGATGCAGATGGATGTCTGCGACTCGCTCGGCATGATGGTGATGGCAGAGAGTTTCGACATGTGGATATACCCCAAGTGCAAGAACGGCTACGCACGGTTCTTCACGGAATGGGCAGAGAAGGACATCACCAACCTCGTACTTAACCATCGCAACCACCCGTCAATAGTGATGTGGAGCATAGGCAACGAGATACCGGAGCAGTGGGACAAGAACGCCGGCGTGGAATGGGCGACGAAGTTGCAGAACCTGTGCCATGAACTGGACCCCACACGACCAGTGACACAAGGCATGGACAGGGTTGACAATGCCCTGAAGAGCGGCTTCGCAGAAGTGATGGACGTGGTAGGACTGAACTACCGTGACCATAAATACGACAAGGCATGGCGCGAGACATCAAAGGGTTTCATCCTGGGAAGCGAGACCGCCAGCACGGTGTCGTCGCGAGGTGTGTATAAACTGCCATACACTGCAACCGACAAGGGCGTGTATGCCGACGGACAGTGCTCAAGTTATGACAACGAGTGGTGCTCATGGAGCAACCTGCCCGACATGGACTTCGAGGACATGGACGACTTGCCATATACCATCGGACAGTTTGTGTGGACAGGCATCGACTACCTCGGCGAGCCTACGCCGTATGACGAATACTGGCCAAGCCGCTCGTCATACTTCGGCATCTGCGACCTTGCAGGCCTGCCGAAAGACCGCTACTACCTCTACCGCTCCGTATGGAACAAGCAGGAGCACACGCTCCACATAGCACCACACTGGAACTGGGGCAAGAAGATGGTGGGCAAGACAGTGCCCGTGCAGGTTTACAGCGACTATGACGAGGCCGAACTGTTCATCAACGGCAAGAGTCAGGGGCGCATAAAGAAAAGTACGGAGAAGAACCCCGCCGTGGGTAAGGAGAAATACATACCCAACCTTGACCGCTACCGCCTGCGCTGGATGAACGTGAAGTATGAGCCGGGCGAGGTGAAGGTCATAGCATACGACAAGAACGGCAATGAGGCGATGGTAAAGACCATGCGCACAGCCGGTGAGGCAGACCACCTGCTGCTGGAGGCAGACCGCGCCACCATAAAGGCCGACGGCGAAGACCTGTGCTACGTCACCGTCAGCATGATGGACAAGGACGGCAACCTCTGTCCACTGGCCGATGACCAGCTGACATTCGACGTTGCCGGCGAGGGCGTGTTCCAGTGCGCATGCAACGGCGACGCCACATCGCTCGAACCTTTCACGAAGCCCACGATGAAACTCTTCAACGGCAAACTCGTGGTGACGGTGCGCAGCACAAAGCAGAAAGGCACCCTCACGCTGACAGCAAAGACAGGCGACAAGGAATCGAGTGTAACGATACACACCAAATAACAGATGACTGGAGAAAGCATACTTGACTATGTGAAGGAACATGCCGTACAGCATCCGCAGCGCATTGCCATAAAAGTGGCGACGGCGGCAGGCGACGGTGACGGCATACAGGAAACGATAACATATTCCGAACTGTATGACAGGATGCAGCGGTGCGAACCGTTGCCCATACCATTGCTCGGCGACAGGTGGGACGGTGACTTCATCCTCTGCACCACAGGAACTACGGGCAAGCGCAAGGAGGTCATCATCAGTCAGCGGGCGGTGATAGCCAATAGCGAAAACCTCATCGAGGGGCATGGCTATGAGACAGACATTACGTTCATCATTGCCGGTCCGATGGATCACCTGGGATGCTGGTCGAAGATATTCCCGACGTTGATGGTGGGCGGTATGCTGTATATAATAAAGGAGGGGATGAAGGATGTCAACGCATTGTTGCGCCCGATGGAGAAAGGAAACGGCCGTTTTGCCACGTTCCTCGTACCCTCAAGCATACGCATACTGATGCAACAGGCAGAGAGCAGACTGGCGCAGGTGAGTGAGAGGATAGACTTTATAGAGGCAGGAGGTGCGCCGTTGCCGCTGCCGGATATGCTCCGCTTGTGCGAACTGTTGCCAGGTACCCGTTTGTATAACACTTACGCATCTACGGAAACAGGTGTCATAAGCACATACAACTATAATGACGGCCGCTGTCTGAGCGGATGTCTTGGCAGGCCACTGCCACATTCCAATGTAGTCATCACCCCGGAGGGAACGATAGCATGTCAGGGCGACACGTTGATGAGCGGCTACCGTGGAGAACCCGAACTGACGGCACAGGTGATGCACGACGGCACGGTGTTCACTGCCGACGGCGGTTGGATAGACGACGAGGGAATGCTCCATATCACCGGGCGCAAGGATGACATAATAAATGTGGGAGGATTGAAGGTGGCGCCGCAGGAAGTGGAGGAAGCAGCATTGTCATGTGCGGCGGTGAGTGATTGCATCTGCATCTCCCGTCAGCATCCAGTATTGGGTGAGGCGCCGGAACTGCTCGTAGTGCTGAGTGCAGGTCATGAACTGAACAAACGGGAACTGGCGCGGCACATCAGTCAGAGTGTGGACCGCTACAAAGTACCATTGTACTACACTGCGGTAGATGAGATAAAGAAAACGCCCAACGGCAAGCTTGACCGCAAGGCATATAAGCACAGTATGTAAAATAGAATAAAAAGAAATGAGCGGTGAGTCATCACGACCTACCGCTCATTGTAATCTATCATAAATCAGACAGTTTCTTTGAAACCAATGAAACAAACAATTGATTCGCTAATCAATGAAAATAATCAATAACCTAAACAATATTTACTAACCACAAAAATCAATTTACTTATGACAAAAAATCAATCTTTATATATCAATAACCAAACTTCTTATCTATGATGATGATGGTGATGATGGCGATGTGAGCGATGCTTGTGTGATTTAGCATGCTCCTTGTGAGCCTTCATGCGACGCTTCTCCATTTCCTTGCGACGCTTCTCCATTTCCTTGCGACGCTTCTCCATCTCCTTGCGATGCTTAGCCTCAACCTTAGCGTCTTTCTTGACGTTGGTCTTGCGCATCATTGCAAACTCGGTGTTGGGTTTATGTGAGTTGATTATCACCGTTGTCTTTGCGTTTGTTGTCACTGTGCTCATTATCATGAGGCAAACGAGTGTGAATATAGTCTTTTTCATAATCGTTACATTTTAAAGAGTTAAACTTTTTTATCTCTGATTTCTGAGTGCTTCCTCGCACGAAAGAAATAATGTTAGTCAATCGTGAGATTGGTGCATGTCTCTGATTTCTGAGTGCAAAGTTAATGCGTTTTATGTTACCTGCAAATTCTTTTTCCCTAAACGCAAGTGGAAAATCCCTAAACGATGAAGGAAAAATCCTCTGCTAAAGTTTGGTGGAATGATATTATTTGTTTAACTTTGCATGGAAATTAACAATATCATAACAATAACGGAATATGAGAAAACATCTTTTCACGGCAGTCATCATGGCCTGCCTCGCTATCGTAGGTGGCAGAGCTGCCAACATACCATTTAATGTAGTCATCATGGGTGATTCAAACACTGCACTGGGTGGCGACAGCTGCACAGTTGAGCGTGGATGGACAAAATGGTATCGTGAGGCTGTTAAACCTGTAACATGCATCAGTTATGCACGCAATGGCGCAACATGGACCAACAATGCTCTTACACGTCAGAATATTACGGAAAACGTACGTGGCGCAGGCAACAACAACGTGATATACAATCAGGTGAGCCGGTTCAAGGAAGCATATAAGAACGGCGACCAGCCAGAACCGGCACTCATCATCATTGCAGCCGGAACATGTGATGCATGGTTTCAAAGCCAGCGTCCGGAGATGTATTCACTGACAGCAGACAAAGCCTTCAAGTCAACATTGCAGGATTTGATGATGAAGAAAGTGAATCAGGTGACATCGCTTGCTGAATCCATTCGCTTCAACTGTGAGATACTGCGTGAGTCGTTCCCCGATGCACGCATAGTATTGGTTGCTCCCATAGAGACCACAGCTGTGGGTGAGGCGAGAAACCTGAAGGTATGCAATATGATAGAGGAGTGTGCAAAGAAACTCGGTGTGGATGTTATACGCCTTGACAAGGAATGCGGCATCAAATGCAATAACGAGCGCATCAAGAAACACTATACAGTGGATGGCTCAAACACAAGTGTGGCAGGTGCCCAGCTGATAGCAGAACGCATGGTCGAACTGCTAAACAAATAACAGAGTGATGACGTGTTGAAACGACAAGACATAATATGTGTACTGATGTGCGTGGCAGCGCTGTCGGTATCATTGACAAGAAGTGGGGCGCAGGAATTGCGCCCTGCTGTCATTGTATGTCCCGGTGGTTCGTACTGTTGGCTCGATATGGAAAATGAGGGTACGAAGGTGGCAGAATGGCTTGAACAGAATGGCATCAAGGCTTTCGTACTGAAATACCGTGTGCAGGGTATCTTCGACTATATCATGCACACCCGTTATATATATCGTGGTCATCGTTATCCCGATGCACTGGATGATGCAAGGGATATGCTGCAATGGGTGCGCAGCAATGCCGATTCGCTTGGTATAGACCCGCACTGTGTTGGTATGATGGGATTCTCTGCAGGAGGACACCTCGTGATGTCTGCGGCAGAGTTTCTTGACGACAAGCCTGACTTCGTGGCGCCGATATACCCTGTTGTTACCATGCACAAGCCATATGTTCACAAACGCTCGCGACGTGCCTTGCTTGGAGAATACGGCAAGCGCAGGAAGGTTATGCGCGACTCTCTGTCTTTGGAACGACATGTGCCGGCAGACTGTCCGCCGGTGTTCCTCGTGAACTGCAAGGACGACCCCGTGGTGAAATACCAGAATTCAGAACTGCTTGACTCAGCTCTGACGGCAAAGGGCATACCGCATAGATATATACAGTACAACACTGGTGGGCATGGCTTCGGCGCATCCGATGAGAAAGGTACGGCGGAGTGCAGACAGTGGAGAGATGAGTTCTTGAAATTTATAGAAGAAATTAAAGGGAGAAGATAATCATGGATGCAAATAAGATGAATGTAGGCGGACTGCTTAAGAAATTATTGCCTTATGTACTGCCTTACCGCTGGTTGCTCACGCTAACGCTGGTGCTAACGCTGATTGGTTCGCTCATGGCTCAGGTCAATGCCATAGTGCTCGACCATGCCGTTGACTCCATCAACGCTCTGCAACAGGCTGAGGGTGGCTTCTCTTGGGCACAGGCTGCGAAACTACTTGTAACCATCAGTGCGGTACTGTTAGGCAAGGAGGTTCTGTCTGCATTCATAACTTTCGGTCAGCGATACTTCGGTGAGAATATCCGCATCAACGTTAGTCGTGATATGTCGCTCAAGGTAGTGGAACGCATCATGACCTTCCGCATGGCATACTTCAGCAGTGAAGACAACGAACCAGGCAAACTGCAGACGCGTATCAGTCACGGTACGATGTCGCTATCGAACACTGTGAAGAATTTCTTCGTAGATATACTGCCGCTGTTCACCAGTGCGGTGATGGCATTAGTGCTGATGTTTGTTGCCAATGTGTATGTAGGGTTAGTAGCATTGTTTATCGTTCCTATATATTTCATCATCACCGTAAGGCAGGGAACACGCATGAAGGGTGGGCGACGCGTAATCTTCCGCACTCATCAGACTATAAACAACGGCATCATGAACATCATTGAGAGTATGGGAGTGATAAAGTCGTTCAACCGCGAGGAGGTGGAGAAGCAGAAACAGGCCGTGCTGCAGGAAAACTCTACAAGTCAGCAGAAGCATACACGTCAGTTGAGTTTCTACTTCGAGGGCATCAAGACCTTTGTGGAACAGATTGGCACGGTGCTTATCATCATTCTGACTGCATATCTTGTGCTTACGGATTATCCTGGTATGACGATAGGAAAGATAATGTATCACGTTATGCTCTTCAGCAACGTGAGTGCCCCTATACGTCAGTTGCACCGCATATATGACGACCTCAACGATGCACTTATATATGCAGAAGGCTTCTTCGGCATCCTCGATGCAGAGCATGAAGTGGAGAAGAGTGGCACATACAAGACGGAACCACATGCTGGTATGGGTTTCAATATGAAGAATGTGGAGTTCACATACCCCAGCGGCACACATGCCTTGCATGACCTTTCGCTAACCATTGAACCGGGAAAGGTAACGGCACTTGTAGGATTGAGCGGTGCAGGCAAGAGCACCATCGTAAACCTGCTGGATAAGTTCTATACACCTGACAGTGGCGAGATAACTCTTGACGGTGTGCCGCTCAGTGAGTGGGATACGCAAGCCCTTCGTGAGAATATCGGATTAGTATTGCAGAAGAACCATATATTCAGCGGAACGATAGAAGAAAACATACGTTATGGCAAACCGTCTGCAACGACGGAAGAGGTATATGAAGCTGCACGCAAGGCGTATATATATGATCAGGTGATGGCATTGCCCAATGGGTTCCAGTCTGACGCACTGCAACTCAGTGGCGGTCAGCAACAGCGCATTGCCATTGCGCGTATGTTCTTGAAGAATCCGCCTATCATATTCCTTGATGAACCAACGGCAAGCCTTGATGCCATTGCCACCGAACAGATAAAGAATTCTATAGAGGCAATAAAGAAAGACCGCACCGTGGTCATCATCAGCCATAACATAGGACAGATAGTTGACAGCGATGCGATATATGTATTAGAGCACGGTCATGTGGTGCAGCATGGCACTCCGGCTGAAGTCTATCACCAGGGAGGATTATACAAAGATATCTTCGATGCCTCTGCACGCAGTATGAATGCGGAACTGATAAACCAGTATATCAAATCATGATTGCATTTGCATCAAACGAATCATGATTCCATTTTCCGCCTTACCATATCGACTATATTGTCGAGTGATTTGAAGTTCTTGGGTGTCACGTCAGTGGCGCCCAATTCTATTTTATACTCGTCGGACAGCAACATCATGATGGTGGTGATGTCAAGCGATGACAGTTCGGTAAAGAGGAAATCAGAATCCACGTCAACCAACGGAAGGTTGTCCTCAAGTATTTGTCTTATTCTTTCTTTCATAATTATATCTTTTTTATAAGTCTGAACAGCATTGGCGGCAGTATCCATGCCATGAACACCACGCACGCCATGCCTATGATGGTAACCTCTGCCAGCGAGAACAGTGCGGGGTGGCGTGCAGTTATCAGGGTGCCTATGCCGATGAACATTATCAGTGCGGAGAGCATTATGCTGTATTTGTATGATGCCAATATCTTCTTGCCGGTGCGCCGTTCATACAGACATCCCTCTGTCATGAATATGGTGTAGTCGTCACCTTGGCCGAATATGAATGTGGCGAGGATGATGTTCACGATGTTGAACTTAACGCCCAGCAATGCCATTATGCCGAGTATCCATATCCATCCCACTGCCATTGGTATGAAGGCAATCACTGCCAGCGACAGACGGCGGAACGACAGCCAAAGGAATATGAATACAATGGCTGAACATACTATGCCGATGTAATTAAAATTGTCTGAGAGTGTGCTGAGCATCGCTGCATTCATCCCTTTTGTGGTAAATGAGTGTGTGGAGTTTTTCCCTAACGATTCCACCGGGCGCATCTCCACTATGGCGTACCTGCCTTTCTCTTTGTTTATGCTTATGTTACTGGCAAACACAGTCTCTGTCAGCGGTGCAAAGTAACCGAACTCCTGCGGTGTGCGTTCTTTGTTTAGTATTTCCTGGAAATCAGTAAAGGCATCCGCAGAGAAACCACTTGCCAGAGCCTTTGCCGGCAATTCTTTATTTAGCAGCGCTGCGTGTCTATCCTTAAACTCCTGCCACATCTGTAGCCTGTGTGCCTGTTCCTTCTTCGATGTCAGGAAGTGTGATGTCTTGTCCAGTCCCTGTGCAAGTGCAGTGTCGAGTGCGCTGTCCATATTCTTTCCCGTCGCCACGATATATGCTGTTTCGCCTCTTGCTGTGGTGTCAGCCTGCATCATGCGCCCGAAATATTCAATGTCGGTACGCTGCTCGTCGGTCATGTAGTTTATGGCAGCCATGTCAGTCTCAAACTCGGTGTTGAGGCTGAACCATCCCAGTACTGTGGTGATGATGATGAATGTCGCAAGCAATATACGTTTGTTCCATGCGAATCCCTTGTCTGTCTCCACCAACTGCAGTGCATTGACCTCTGCTTCTGCTTCTTTCTTACCGCTTGTTACGATATGCGGCATATACAGCAATACAAATGTTATCGTACCCACGAGCATCAGTGATGCGAAGATTCCGAGGTCTCTCAGTGCCGTTGACTGCAGCGGCACGAGTGCGAGGAATGCTCCCACTGTGGTGACGTTGCCCACCAGCAATGGTGTACTGATGTCTTTCAGTGCCTGTTTCACGTTTGGCTCATGCCTCATGTGCGCCACAAGGTGTAGCGGATAGTTTACGGCTATGCCCAGTATCACGCTCGACATACCTATTACTATTATGGACACCTCGCTGTGCAGTAGCGACATACCGCCGAGTGCCAGCAGCCATCCCCAGCCTATTGCTACGACGATGAGCAGTATGCTCTTCAATGAGCGCAGTGTGTATGCCAGCAGTGCCATTATCAGTACCACTGCGAGCGCTACCGCCAGGATTGAGTCGTTCTTTATCTGTTGTGCATTGCCTACGGCTATCTGCGGACCGCCTGTCACATGTGCCTTGACATCGGGATATGTCTTCTGCATATCCTGTATGGCATCGTCAAGCAGTGCCGTCAGTTGTGCGTTTTTCTCCGTTTCTGCATTGCCGTATGGCGACTTCAGCGTCACTATGGCGCGCTTCATGTCGGGCGTGAAAAGGTATCCGTCGTATATCTCGAAATTGCTGTCCTGCCTCATGCCCTGCAGCCGGCTCACCACGGGCGTGAAGATATTCAGCGGGTCGCGCCCGATGTTTTCTGCAAGCATGCTGCCAGATGGAAACATCAGCATCTCCTTGTCCTCATCCAACTGTCGTTTGACGGCATCTGGCGCAGCAAGCACGGAGTCCATGCGTGCATAGTCTTTCTCGGTAAGGAAGTATGGAATGTTCTCGTAAACGAAGTAGAGCATTGCCTCTACGGCTTCCATGTCCACCTGTGCCGTCATCTTGATGGTGCCCGCAGTGTCAGCCTTCTGCACAGCCGTGCAGAACTGTTCCATAGCCGCCGTGGTCTTGTCTGCATCATCGGGATTGTCAAATACCACCACCAGTCTGTCGGCCCCCGATATGTCTTGATAGATGTCGAGCATTTCGCGGTCGTGGGTGCCGAGTGGCAGGAAGTCGGATATATCCTCTTTGTACGACAGCCGCAATGACAGCACGATGAGCACCAGCGTGATGCCCACCAGACTGCCCCATCTTACCCATCGGTGTTCGTGCAGGTATTCGTATATCCGCAGTATTGTCATTCCCTTTATGCTTTTTGGTCGAGCGCATCGCTTATCTCGGCATATCTGCGCTCATAATATTGTCTGAACCATGAGGCGATGTCTTTGTCTTCGCCTGCTTCCATGTATCTCTCGTATGGTATGCGCTCATCCACGTGCACATGGAAGAATCCGCGACGCAGGTATTTCCCACCCTTGGGCAGACAGTGTCCCGGTGCACACTCTATGAGCGGGATAATGTCGAGTTTCAGTTCTCTGGCTATGTGAAACGCCCCTTTTCTGAACCGCTGTATGCTGCAGTCTGATGAGCGTGTGCCTTCGGGATATATGGCTATGCTGTAGTCACGCTCCACGAGCGAGCGCAGTTTCGGCAGAATGCTGTCGATGCCGTCAGATACTGGGTAGTATTCGGCATGGCGCACGGCGAATCCGAAGAACGGACTGTGCCACACCCAGTCGTTGGTGAGCAGCGTGAGTCGTGGCGACTGTGCCAGCATCGCCATGAGGTCGAGCGGCGACTGGTGGTTGCATATCACCATTGCGGGCCGTTCATAATTCTCTCCCTGCGGATTGTTCATTCGCCGCTTTACGCCGGGTATGCCGTGCCACAGCATCACCAGTTTGCCAACGAAGCACAGCAGGCGGTGCAACCGCCATGTGCGCCGTTTGCTGTCACGCGTAAACAGTACCACTGCTGCCGATGCCGGCAACAGGAACAGCAGTGTCCATACAAGGAAGAAGAGTAGGGAGTATATAGTATATACAGCCCGGCGCAGCAGTCTCAGCAATGCCAGGGGCAGGCCGTAGCCCAGGGCAAGAAAACACAGGCATGTGTTGAGGATGAAGATGCGCGTGAAGTCATAGGCCGGACGGAAATGCGACACGCGTTCCTCTCTAGGGGGGTAATATACGTTGATTGGCACGCTGACCAGATTTACTCCGTGCCACGCAGAGAAAACGAGCAGTTCCAGTTCTGCCTCATAGCGTGATGTCAGCATGCACAGTCCGTAGAGTTTCTTCAGCGGATACAGCCGAAAGCCCGTTTGCGTGTCGCGTAGCCTCTGACCGGTCTGCACACAGAACCAGAAATTGCTGAAGGCGTTGGCAAACTTGCTGCCGCCGGAGCGTTCCTGGGCGTCAAGTCCCTTGCGCTCACCCACGAGCAATGCCCCTGGGTGCTTTATGTTCGCCTCAAGCATCAGGGGGATGTCTTCGGGATAATGCTGTCCGTCGGCATCAAGTGTTATGGCGTATGCGAAACCCATTGCCAGGGCCTTGCGGAAGCCGGCCTTCAGGGCTGCGCCCTTGCCTTTGTTCCTAGGCAGCGTGACAACGGTTATCCCCTCTATAGTGGCGAGGATGTCGGCGGTACCGTCGGTGCAGCCGTCATTGACCACTATCACGTCATGGCACTGCTGCAGGGTGCGCGAAACGACATCGCGCACTGTCGTGGCATTGTTGTATGTAGGGATGACAACGCAGATGCCGCGCCGTGATAACCTCTCAGCCTTCAACTTTTAATTTTCAACTATTTCGTTCTGTTCTTTTCCACGTATTCGGCTATAGCCCTGACGCTTTTGAAGATGTCGCGTCCTTCTGCAGCGTTGGCAAGGCGTATGCCGTAGTTTTTCTCAAGAATCATGATGATTTCGAGAGCATCGATGGAGTCGAGTCCGATGCCGTCGTCACCGAAGAGTGGCGCATCGTCATCAAAGTCTTCCATCGTGAGGTCTTGCAGGTTCAGGGCCTCGATAATCTTTCCTTTCAGTTCTTCAATCAGTTTTTCCATTATTTTCAAGTTGTATTTTTAGGGAGTTAAGAGGAGTTAGGGGAAGTTAAGGGACATTTGTATTAGACTATACGAATGTGTAAACGTAATGTCCTTTAACTCCTTAGCGGCTATAAGCCGCGGTAACTCCCTTTGACTCCTTTTCTGTTCCTATGCAAGTTTACACACTATCACACTGTGTCCTTGTCCCAGTCCATCGTGTATCTTCTCTATCTGCAGCCCTGCATCGTTGATGCATTTCTCCATGTCCTCGGTGTTATACATCTTGCTGTTGCCGTTGGCTATGGCGGTGAAGTAGAGACTCGTCATCGTCAGGCAGAATGCTGCCGGTTCGAAGCGCTGCCTGTCCCACAGCGTCTCCATGATAAACAGGTGCGTGTCTGGCGTCATCGCTGCCTTGGCGTGTGTCAGTATGCTCGTTATCTCCTCCATCGAGAAGCAGTCGAGGAACTGGCTCATCCATATAGCATCCAGTCCGCCCTCGCGTACGGGGAATGATGCACTGTCGTCGAGCAGGTTGATGCCGTGCCCCTTTATGCGCTCTGCACCCTCCTTGCCTTTTATGTTCTCCTGCATGAGAGCTATCTGCTGCGGCAGGTCGAGGATGGTCACCTCCACGTCCTTGTCGTGCACCACGCACTGCAGCGCCCATTTGCCGGTATTGCCGCCCACATCATAGAGCGAGCGCACATGGTATTCTCCAAAGACAATCTTTAATGCCTCAGGAAATGACGAGTCGCTGTAGAAATGGTCAAATCCGAACCAGCTTTTCTGCACCTGTTCGGGCAGTGACGACAGTCCTTCATACACCGTGGGCCATAAGCCGAAATGCTTCAGTCCTTCGGGCTTACCCTCTTTCAGCGCCTCCTCAAGGTGAAACCACCCTTCGTAGTTCACGTCGTGGTTGAAGTCTATGTTCACGCGTGTGGCAGGGTCGTTGAGCAAGAACCATCCCGCCTTCGACAGCGTATAGCGGTCAGTGTCGTCATTCACGAGTACCGTGCCGATACACAGCGAAGCCTCCAGCAGACATTTCGCAGCATAGTCACTGAGGCCTGTGCGCTCTGCTATCTCGCCGCGCGTCAGTCCGTCGTCGGCATCGCGCAGCATTTCGAGTATGCCGAACTTCACCATCAGCCTCGAAGCCTGAAACACCGCCGGTCCCCATGCAATGAACTCCGCCAGTCGCTGAGCCTCGCGCGCCGTCAGTTGCTCCTTGGTATATTTCTTTTTTAATTCAGGGAATAAGTGCATTCTTTTCTATATTATATATGCAAAGGTACTGTTTTTTTTTGATATGGCAAATAGTAAAGGTTTTAAAAAAACATAACGTCATGTTGTGTTTGTCCGTTTAAAAAACAAAAACTTGTGTGTGTTTTTTATTTTAAATTTGCAAAGGAATACATTTTTTACATTGTATTCGGACATAAAAAGACATAATTGTTTAATTGCTACTTGAACTTAATGGGGAATTTTTGTCTAAGTCGTTGTTGATGTTGTAGATACGTTCAGATATGATAGTATTTTTTTGCGTTCCTACTTGTGATTTTCCTTTAAAATCGCAAGTGCTACTTTGGATTTTTAATCATTTTAATGACTGCAAACGTAAGTAGAAACAGTTTTTCATTTGTGAACAAATGACGCAGGGTGAAAGGTTGTAAAATAGAGATTTTGGGAAGTGGTCTTGAATAATATTGTTCTGGTTTGAGTCAAACTGATTTTTGCTTTTTGAGCGGTTTTGATGCAAAAGATACCCTTTTACGCTCTAAAACGTGATTTTTTACACTGTAATATGATAGCCCTTATAGTGTAAAAGCTATCGTATTACAATGTAAAAGCTATGCTATTACAACTCAGAGGGTGAAAAAGCGAAACAACAAAGAATGTTGTGCGTTGGTAATCAGTCGGTTACCGAAAACGCGATTTCCTTGCGATATTTGAGAGCGTGAGAGACTTTCGTGACTAATATCGCAAGGAAACGGCAGTTAAATACGATTTCAAGAGGCAAAAAACGCATGTTTGCGCACTAATTTTCAGTGAGTGTTTTGTTCTTGCACAATCTCACGTCCTCCGCACAATAATTGTTAAAAAACAGGATTGGTAGTTGAAAAATTTTGCGCTTTAACTTTTTTTTATTAATTTTGCCACATCGGTAACTAACAAGAATCCGTTATATTTGGTGGGGTCTAAAAATTCCCACTGTCAGATTTACTAATTAAAACGCATACGATTATGAATTTCGGAAGTATTTTAGGTGGTTTGCTCGGTGGCGGCAAGAAGCCGGCTGGAGCAGAAACAGCAGCAGCGCAAGAGGGCGGACTGCAGGACATCATTGCAGGTCTTGGACTGGGTGCACTCAGCAGTATCAATCCACAGGACATCATCACCAAATTCCAGAAGGGTGAGATTTCTCTTGACCAGGCACAGATAGTGTTGAAGCAACTGGCTTCCACTCTTGGCCTCGGCGACAAGATCAATGAATATATGGGTATGCTGAAGAAGTAAGTTCTTCGACAAGCTTTACGGAGAATAGAAAACGGTTCCCTGACCGCACTATGGTGCAGGTCGGGGAACCGTGTGCTTAGATATAGTAAGAAAGAAAAAAGTCTGTGATAATGAAAATGAGGAAGGCATTAACAACTGCAGCTATGGCAGCCGCCACCGTGACACTCATGATGTCTTGTTCTGGTGGTGAAGAAACAGTGTGGGGATGGCCCGGAGCGGATTATCCGCAACGTGACATGGAAGAAAATCCAAAGACCATACTGCTGCTTACGGATACGCATGTCATGGCACCTGAACTGCTGAAGTCTGAGGGCGCAGCCTTTGAGCGGTATGTAAAATATGACCCTAAGCTTCTCGAATATAGTGTAGGGGTACTGCAGGGCATCGTAGATGCTGCGGTGGCGCGTCATCCTGACCTTGTTGTGATACCCGGCGACCTGACGAAAGACGGTGAGGCAGTGAGCCACAGACTGGTGGTAAACATTCTTGGAAATCTGCGTGCGGCAGGCATCCCCGTGGTGGTGGTGCCCGGCAATCACGACATAGAGAATCCCAATGGTTCATATTTTGACGGAGATCAGAAATATCCTGCAGAGCGTACATCCCCATCCTTGTTTGTGGAACTGTACAACGATTTCGGCTATGGACGCGCACTGTCGCGTGATATGACATCACTGTCTTATGCCATAGAACCGCTTGATGGACTGGTGCTGTTGTGCATAGATACCAACAGGTATGACGAAAACAAATATGTGGAGCGTGGTGACAGTCGCAACGTGAACATGACGGCTGGACGCATACGCACCACCACGATGGAATGGTTGCTGCAACAGGCCGACAAGGCTTGTGCCGCAGGAAAGCAGGTCGTAGTGGTGCAGCACCACAATCTTGTGCAGCATTATGATGCACAGGAGATACTGCAGGGGGAATATATAATAGATGATTACGAGGATGTAGCACGCCAGATGATGAACCACGGCATACACCTTGCCATTACGGGGCATCAGCATCTGCACGATATTGCTCAATATAGAGTGAAGGAAGGAACGGCGGCCGACAGCCTCGTTGACGTGGCAACGGGATCGGCAGTGGCATATCCAAACCCGTGGCGCACGGTAGTGGCAAGCAATGACTTTACGAAGTGGAGGATAAGCACGGAGTATGTGTCATCCCTGCAGGGATTGTCTGACGTGCAGCAGAAAAGCTATGACCGTTTGTATGCAAACCTGTATAACGGTCTTACGGCAAACATCGATGAGGTATGGAGCAAGGTGGAGAATTATCGCAAGAGTCTGGCGCTCTTAGGTATGCCTGCCGATTTGCTCCCCTCAAGTGCCAGTGAGTTTGCCAGCCTTCTGATAGACAATGTGGGAGACGACTTGCGTGAGCTCTTCATGATATACAATGCCGGCAACGAAGGCGCCAATCCTAGGTCAGAGTGGTTGCTGGAAGACATAAGGACAAAACTGTTCAATATGTGCCGTCAGCGTCTTGTTGATACGGGAATAGGAGAGGCACGCACCAACAACTGCATGGCAACGCTGAGCGGTATGTATGACAAATATGTGTCTCCAGGCATCCGCAGTATGCTCACGGATACAAACCAGATGCAGGACAATGTACTCAGCAGCGTCACTGACGACCTGAATACGGTGCTGTATCTGCCGCATCGGTAGTGTCGCCTCTGCAGTTTGTTTGACTGCCAAGGAAATAAAAAAAGTGTCTGCAAAGCTATTTTTTCAATTTTTTCTTTGACATAAAGAAAAAAATGCTTAAATTTGCAAATGCAAACATTGATACAAATTTAAAATATAAATAGCCTATAGTATAGCGATAAATTAAGAACATATTAAATCAAGAAGCGTTAGCTTATATTCTTGTTCTTGACAATTGGGGAATTTGAAAGAGCAATCAAGAGTAAAAGTTTTGACGCTCACGTCTGTATATGACGTGGGCTTTTACTCGTATATGATTGCAATGGTTATCCCCAATACCTCAAGAACGTAGATGAAGTAAAACGTCCACGTTTTTTTTGTGCCATTTGTAAAACATTTTACTGTATGAATAATAGAATTCTTGCTGGACTACTTGCAATCTTTTGTGGAACCATCGGACTTCATAAGTTTTTATTGAACAAGAACATGATGGGTATATTGTATATACTGTTTTCATGGACTTTGATACCAACAATTATAGGTGTCGTAGAAGGGATCAAATATTTGATGATGAATGATTCGGAATTTGCAGAAAAATATTTTGCTCCTTCAAGTCTTAATCAAAACAATACTAAAGCTAAACAATATATAATACAATCTAATGAGAGTAAATGTCCAAGTATGAAATATGGAGGTGCAAAATTCTTTCTTCAGGGAGTTGCTGGACAACTTTATGTGTATGATAATAAAATTGTATTAGAAAGAAAGGGAATATTAGGAACTATTATACATGGTTTCGCAGGTTCAAAGACAATACCTTTTAAATATATACATAGTGTTCAACTTCGTGAGGCAACGTCATTAATAAATGGATTTATTCAGTTTGGAATTGCAGGGGGCATTGAGCGGAGAGGAGGCCTCATAAATGCTGCTGATGACGAAAATTCACTCTTCTTTGAAAAAGAAAATAATGAGTTAGCGTTGCAAATAAGAAATTATATAGAGGACAACATAGTCTTATAGAATATATTGGAGTAATCAAATATTTATTAATTTTAAAACGATTAAAGCTATGAAAAAAGGATGTTTAATTGCAATTGGAGTTTTCTTCTTGTTGGGTGTAATAGGTTCTCTGTTACCTAATGATAAAAAAGAATCTTCTTCAAAAGAGAAAAAAGACCCAATAGTAGAGGCTAAGGATACTGCAGGTGGAGAAAAATCAAAATCGAAAGACTCTAAGGTTGAAGAAAAAACCAAATGGAAGTACTCAGAGAATGAGGATGAAATGACGGAAAAAAAATCATTTTTTGCATCTTTGAGATCTGATAATGAGGTTGATTTTGAATTTCCTTATAATGGCGGAAGTTATCTTTCGATTACAGTGAGAAATAGTCCCAAATATGGTAAGGATGTCTATTTTAATATAGACAAAGGGCAATTTAATGAAGGTATCTCTGGATGTAATATATTAGTCAAATTTGATAATGGAAATATTGAAAAATATCAATGTGTTGGTGCGGACGATGCATCTACGGGTATATTGTTTTTAGCAAGTAAAAAAGATACATTTATAAACAAATTAAAGAGTGCAAAAGAAATTAAGATACAAGCAAGTTTCTTCCAAGAAGGAGATAGAACGTTTACATTTACAACTCCTGTTGGTTTAGTCTGGAATCACTAATTAACAGACAATCCATACACGTTATGGTAAAAACTGTATCTGTGCCATTATGATATGCCACATGGAGGATATAATCACTACTGTTGTGAATAATTGAATTAAGAGAATACTTTTAAAAAGCACTATTCGCTGTTGGGTTGGCGCATGTATGCGCACATTCCAACAGCGAATAGTGCTTTTATTATTTATTGATATTACAGGAACGCCACTGTCAGTCCTGCCATCACGATAGAGACCATAGACATCAGTTTGATGAGGATGTTGAGCGACGGGCCTGAAGTGTCCTTGAACGGATCGCCCACAGTGTCGCCTACCACGGTGGCCTTGTGGCACTCGGAGCCCTTGCCGCCGAAGTTACCTTCCTCCACCATCTTCTTGGCATTGTCCCACGCACCACCGGCATTACTCATGAAGATAGCCAGCGTGAAGCCTGCAGCCAGTCCGCCTACGAGCAATCCCAATACACCAGCCACGCCGAGCAATACGCCCACGAGGATAGGTATGATGATGGCGAGTAGCGATGGGAATATCATCTCACGCTGGGCAGAGCGTGTGGAAATCTCCACGCAACGACCGTAGTCAGGCGTAGCCTTACCCTCAAGTATGCCGGCAATCTCACGGAACTGACGGCGCACCTCCTTCACCATGTCCTCAGCGGCACGGCCTACGGCACCCATGGTGATGCCTGAGAAGAGGAATGCTGCCATGGCACCGATGAACACACCCACGATGACCTTCGGGTTCATGAGGTTCACCTGGAAGTAGTTCATGAAGGCAGGTATGTCCTGTATCTGTGTAAGTATGTCAGCCATGTGCTGGTCGCCGGCAGCTGCCAGTCGCTGCACAGCCTCCTTTATCTCTTCAATGTAAGAGGCGAGCAGAGCCAATGCCGTCAAGGCTGCAGAGCCGATAGCGAAGCCCTTGCCAGTAGCGGCGGTGGTGTTACCCAATGCATCGAGGGCGTCAGTGCGCTTGCGCACCTCCTCGCCCAGTTCGCTCATCTCGGCGTTACCGCCGGCATTGTCGGCTATCGGACCGTAAGCGTCTGTTGCCAGTGTGATGCCCAGTGTGGAGAGCATACCCACGGCAGCGATGCCCACGCCATACAGACCTTTTGACAGAGCCTGTGCGTTGACGTCAAGGTCGAAGCCGTTGGCACAGAGATAACTCAGCATGATAGCCACAGAGATGGTCACCACAGGTATCATGGTAGATATCATACCCGTACCCACACCTTTTATTATAACGGTGGCGGCACCAGTCTGTGACGCTGCGCTTATCTCCTGTGTAGGCTTGTAAGAGTGTGAGGTATAATACTCCGTAGCCTGACCTATGATGACACCAGCCAACAGACCTACAATAACGGAGCAAGAGATGTATATCCAGTTCTCTATGCCAAGCAGGTAGAGTATGGCAAACGTAGCCACTGCAATGAGGCATGCGCTGACGTTAGTGCCCAGTCCCAGCGAGTGGAGCAGTTGCTTCATGCCTGCGCCCTCCTCAGTGCGTACGAGGAAGATGCCGAAGAGTGAGAGGAATATGCCCACTGCAGCTATTATCATAGGTGCTATGACATACTGCAGCTGCATCTGTGTGCCCAGATAAGCCGTTGCGCCCAACGCTGCTGTTGACAGTATTGAGCCGCAGTAGCTCTCATAGAGGTCGGCACCCATGCCAGCCACGTCACCCACGTTGTCGCCTACGTTATCGGCAATGGTAGCAGGGTTGCGAGGGTCATCCTCAGGGATGTCAGCCTCCACCTTGCCCACGATGTCGGCACCCACGTCGGCAGCCTTGGTGTATATGCCGCCGCCCACACGTGCAAACAGTGCCTGTGTGGAAGCACCCATACCGAATGTCAGCATGGTGGTGGTTATGGTGATGAGGCTGTCAACGCCAGCCATATTGAGCACTACAAACCAGATGGCGATGTCGAGCAGTCCGAGGCCTACCACGGTAAGTCCCATTACGGC
>JAEEHW010000070.1 GCA_016281055.1 Prevotella sp. | reverse complement strand
CTTGTCGGATTCGAACCAACGACCCCGAGATTACAAATCACGTGCTCTGGCCAACTGAGCTAAAGAGGCGGGTGGGCAAGCTACTTACATCGCACCGCTACAACCAAGTACCTTTGCTACGTTCCCGTCCTGGAGGATTCCGAGGGAGCTGGTCGTGCAAGACTTGCCCGTTTTATCATAAAATTATGCCCACGTTTTTCGTAAGCGGTTGCAAAGGTACACATTTTCCCGCATATATTAAGCATACAGCAAGCGAAAACACATAATATTTAAGGTTTATTAAGACAATCAGCATTATAAAATGCTCATAAACGAAATAAAATGAGTAACTTTGTAGCATGATTTCACCAGAAGAATACATACAGCTGAAGGCCTTTGCACGCCAAGACGGTTTTTTCATTGGCTTGCTTTGGATTTTCACATTCGCATGCTTTATCGGCAGCATGACAGAACCTGGCCTACAGATAGGTTTCATAGCAGGCATCACAATAACACCGGTCATCATTTACTATCGTCTAAAGCATTACCGTGACAAGGTAATAGGCGGTACCATTTCTTTCAGAAGGGCATTCGCATTCCTGGCATTCGTCATCGTTGACGCCTCGATAATCCTTGCCGCCGCCACATTCGTGTATTTCTATTTCATGGACAAAGGACAGTTTATGTCAAAACTGCAGGAAAGTCTTGCACTGCCAGAGATACAGCAATCACTGACACAGGCCGGCATGGACATCAAGAACATCAACCAGCAGGTGCAGGTATTCTCACAGACCAGACCCATAGACATCGCTTTCAGCATGTTCTTCAACACAATGATATCAGGATTGTTCCTTGCGCTGGTGCTCAGTGCAATAGGCAAAAGAACCAAAGTAGCATAAAAACCTTGACAGAAAAATGGATATATCAGTAGTAGTACCACTATACAACGAAGAAGAATCAATACCCGAACTTTACGCTTGGATAGAGCGTGTAATGAAGGAACACGGATTTACCTACGAGGTAATATTCGTCAATGACGGCTCCACAGACCGTTCATGGGATATAATCGAAGGACTCGCAGCCAGCGACAATCATGTGCACGGCATCAAGTTTCGCCGCAACTACGGCAAGTCGCCGGCCCTTTACTGTGGTTTTGAAATAGTGAAAGGCGATGTCGTCATCACCATGGACGCCGACCTTCAGGATTCACCCGACGAAATACCAGAGCTTTACCGAATGATAAAGGAAGACGGCTATGACCTCGTGAGCGGATACAAGCAGAACCGCAAGCAGGGCGACCCGCTGTCCAAGACCATTCCTACAAAGCTGTTCAACGCCACGGCACGCAAGGTCAGCGGCATACACAACCTGCACGACTTCAACTGCGGACTAAAGGCTTACCGCAAAGATGTGGTAAAGAATATCGAGGTATATGGCGAGATGCACCGTTACATGCCATACCTTGCCAAGAACGCAGGTTTCGACAAGATTGGCGAGAAGCCCGTACACCATCAGGCAAGGAAATTCGGCAAGTCGAAATTCATGGGGTGGAACAGGTTCGTAAACGGATATCTCGACCTCATCACACTGTGGTTCCTGTCCACCTTCGGCAAGAAGCCTATGCACATATTCGGTTTCCTCGGCAGCGTGATGTTCTTCATCGGATTCATCTCGGCATGTATTATCGGTATCGGCAAGATATGGGCTCTGTCACACAACATACCACAGCGACTGGTCACCGACTCACCATACTTCTACATTGCGCTGACAATGATGATTATCGGCACACAACTCTTCCTAACAGGTTTCGTGGCCGATCTCGTAAGCCGGTCGTCACAGGGAAGAAACGAATACCAGATAGAGAAAACAGTGTGACAAAACAACCTCCGAAATGAAAAGACTCGTATTCAGAATACTTACACTGACAATAACGGCAGCACTCGTCACTGCATGTTCCTCCATCGACTGCAAGCTTAACGGCACTGTGCTGTGCCATTATGCCATACAAACCGCCGACGGCGAGGATGCAGCATTTGTATATCCGCTGAGCGTAACGCTGAACCGCAAGATAGTGAGTGACGATACGGTGTATATCAACAAGTTGACAAATGCGTCAACATTTGACATCCCCATGAGTTACAACGGCGACGTGGACGAGATAACACTGACACTGCAAATAGACAGTGCCATGTCAGTGAGCGACGTGATAAAAATAACCAAGACAAACGAGCCGTACCTCGAATCAGTGGACTGCGCCGCACGATACAACCACACCATTGAACAAGTGACGCACACAAAGAATTTCATCAAAGACATCATCATCAACAATCCCAAGGTAACCAACGATGCCACATATACGAACATACTTATTCGCATTGATGACAGTTATTAGTATGCTGTCTTACCAGCCGTTACACGCGGAGAGCAAGACAACAGTAGCTGCAGAGAGCGACAGCATACAGTTGTTTCGCGGAATATCGGTATCATACGACTTGGCGGGAACCATCATGCGCATGGTCGGCGACTACGGACAATACGAAGGAGCATTGAGGGTGAATCTGCGCGACCGCTACTTTCCCATCATAGAATTAGGACTCGGCTCCGCAAAACACGAAGCCGACATCGCCTCAGAGATAGAAGCGAAAGTCAATGCACCATACGGACGTATAGGCTGCGACTTCAACATGTCGAAAGACAAACACGACATCTACCGTGTCATGGTGGGAGCACGATATGCCATGACATCATTCAAGACAGAAGCAAGCGGCGATGTCACCGACCCATATTGGAAAGGAAAAGCACCATACCACGTTGAGACCGACAACTGTTTCTTTCACTGGGCAGAGTTACTATTTGCCGTCGATGCACAAATATTCGGTCCGGTAAGACTGGGATGGAGCGTAAGATACAAGATAAAACTGGGACAAAGTGACACAGGACTAAACGAACTGTGGTACATTCCGGGATTCGGCAAGAAAGGAAACAAACTCGGAGGTACATTCAACATATCATTTGAACTGGGACGCAAGAACAAGAAACAGAAATGACAAAAGGCAAGATAATGGCATACATGCTGCCCGTTGCAGTGGTGGCAATCATAGTAGCAGTGGCTTTTGGAAAACGCAACGACGGAACATACCAAAAAGACACAGGCTTCATCTTCGGCACATCATACAACGTGACGTATGAAAGCGGCAAAAACTACAAAAAAGAAATCGTGGATGTTCTCAACGAGGTTGACCGCTCACTGTCACCATTCAACGACAGTTCCATCATCACCGCCGTCAACAATAATAAAGACACAGAACTGAACACATACTTTACCGATGTCTTCACCCTTGCCGATAAGATATGCAAGGACACGCAAGGAGCCTTCGACATCACTGTGGCCCCACTTGTCAACGCCTGGGGATTCGGATTTAAAAACGGCACCATGCCTACCCAGACGCAGATAGACAGCATCAAGAACTTTGTGGGATTCAGCCACGTCACACTCACAAACGGCAAGATACACAAAGATGACCCTCGCACAATGCTCGACTGCAGTGCCATAGCCAAAGGATATGGAGTGGACAAGGTGGCAGAACTGCTTGAAGCAAAAGGCATAAAGAACTACATGGTGGAGATAGGAGGCGAAATCATTGTGAAAGGTGTCAATCCAGAAAAAAAGAGCTGGCACATCGCTGTAATAAAGCCTACTGACGACTCTCTGTCCACAAGTCAGGAAATGCAGACGATATTGAAAATCACCGATATCGCAATGGCCACATCGGGCAATTACCGCAACTATTACTATAAGGACGGAAAGAAATATGCCCATACCATAGACCCGAAGACAGGACGACCAGTACAGCATAATATACTATCGGCAACAGTACTGGCACCAACATGTGCCCAGGCCGATGCCTATGCCACATCATTCATGGTTTCAGGTCTCGACAAAGCAAAACAGATACTAAGCCGCCACAAAGAAATGATGGCTTACATCATATACAACGACGAAAAGGGGAAATACTCCGTATGGTATTCGCCCGCAATGAAAAAGCATATAGGCAACTGACAAGATGGCTCTGAGTGTCAACGACATATCCAATCTGCCATTATTTATCGGACTGACTCAAAGTGAACTCAAAGACATTGCTACGCTAACACACTTTGATCACCGACACCACAAGAAAGGCTTCTGTTTCATCAAGGAGTATTCCCTGTGCAACTCTCTCGTATTCGTCATACGCGGCCGCGTGGCTGTGGACACATATACAAACAACCGCTCATACCACGTCACAGAACAGGTGGGCAGTCCAATGATAATAGAACCCGACAAACTGTTCGGACTGACAACACACTACCGCTCTTCATACACTGCACTGACACCATGCGACACGCTGGCAATGCACAAGGAGGAACTGATGAAGGTATTGTCGAAACACATCGTAGCAAGACTGAACTTCCTGAACATCATCTGTCGCAAGACACAACATACAGACAGCATGATGTGGCACAACAATCCTGCGGACCTGAAAGAACGCATCGTCACATTCATCCGCAAACACTCAACACATCCGACAGGGTCCAAGACACTTTACATCAAGATGACGCAACTGGCAGCAGAACTGCACTACTCTCGACTTGAAGTCTCAATAGCCCTAAATGCACTGCAGGATGAAGAAAAAATAATACTGCGCCGAGGGATAATAGACGTGCCGGAGGTGCAACTGCTATAAGAGGGAGATAGAATAAAACAAAAAACAGTAAACAAAAAACAATAAACAGTAAACAGTAAACGATAAACAGTAAACGATAAACAACAAAGATATGTCAAATCCGTTTTTTGAAAAATACAACACACCGCACGACACCGTGCCATTCGACAAAATCAAGTTGGAACACTTCGAACCTGCTTTTATCGAAGGCATACGTCGCGACAACGAGCAAATAGACAAAATAATAAACAACCCCGAACCGCCTACGTTTGAAAATACCATTATCAACGAAGACATGGACGAGGAATATTACTCTTTGCTCGGAAATGTATCGACTGTATTTTTCAATCTCATGTCGGCTGAAACAAACGACGAGATGGAAGCATTGGCACAAAAGATACAACCAATACTCACCAAGCACCAAAATGACGTATCATTAAACGAGAAACTATTCCAACGCATAAAGGCGGTATATGACAACCACCGTGAACTGACTCCCGAAGAGGAGATGCTCCTCAACAATACATACGACGGATTCGTCCGCTCCGGTGCGTTACTCAACGAAGAAGGGAAAAAGAAACTGCGTGCACTGAGCGAAGAAGGAAGTCTGCTTTCACTCCAGTTCTCGCAGAATCTTCTGAAAGAGAACAAAGCATTCAAACTGCACATCACCGACGAAAAAGACCTTGCAGGATTGCCCGAAACACAGCGCACTGCAGCTGCCATGACAGCAAAGGAGGATGGTCTCGATGGATGGATGATTACGCTTGATGCACCATCATACGGCCCGTTCATGCAATATGCGGAGAACCGTGAACTTCGCAAGAAACTGTACATGGCACGCAACACTGAGTGTACGCATGACAATGACTCTAACAATCTTGAGATATGCAAGCGCCTCGTCAACATTCGACGTGAGGTTGCACAACTGCTGGGTTACGACACATACGCTGACTATGTACTGAGAAAGCGCATGGCCACAAACGTGACAAACGTATATGACCTGCTCAACAAACTGATTGACGCATACAAGCCCACCGCAATAAAAGAGCGCGAAGAACTGAAAGCCAAGGCAAAGCGCATGGAAGGAGATGATTTCAAACTCGAGCCATGGGATTCTGCTTATTATTCGCACAAGCTGCAGCTTGAGAAATACAACGTGGATGCAGAGATGCTACGCCCTTATCTCGAACTGTCAAAGGTTATTGACGGAGTGTTCGGACTTGCCAACCGTCTGTATGGCATCACATTCAAGGAAAACAAAGACATACCGGTATATCATCCCGACGTGAAGGCATACGAGGTATTCGACAAAGACGGAACATACCTTGCAGTGTTCTACGCCGACTTCCACCCACGCAAAGGCAAGCAGGGCGGTGCATGGATGACCGAATACCAAGGACAGTACATCAACAGAAAAGGAGAAAACATACGTCCGCAAGTCAGCGTGGTAATGAATCTCACCAAGCCCACCGACGATAAGCCGGCACTGCTTACACTGGGAGAGGTCGAGACATTCCTGCATGAATTTGGACACTCACTCCACGGAATGTTTGCCAACACACGCTTTGAGTCACTGTCTGGCACCAACGTATGGTGGGACTTTGTGGAACTGCCTTCGCAGTTCATGGAGAACTTCTCACTGGAAAAAGAGTTCCTGCACACATTCGCATTCCACTACCAGACAGGAGAACCCATGCCCGACGAACTCATCGACCGTCTGATAGCCGGTCGCAACTACAATGCCGCTTCCGGCTGTCTTCGCCAGGTAAGTTTAGGACTGCTTGACATGGCCTACTATACCAAGAAGGATGAGTTTACCGACGACATCATTCCATTTGAGAAGGAAGCATGGAAAGACGCCATCATCGGCAAGCAACTGCCCGACACGTGCATGACCACACAATTCTCACACATCATGGCAGGCGGTTATTCTGCAGGCTACTACAGCTACAAATGGGCAGAAGTGCTCGATGCCGATGCCTTTGCCGTATTCAAGAAAGAAGGTATATTCAATCAAGACACAGCACAACGTTTCCGCGACTGCATACTTTCTAAGGGCGGGACGGAGCATCCTATGACTCTCTACAAACGCTTCAAGGGTGGCGAACCTACAATCGATGCCCTGCTTGAACGTAACGGAATAAAAAAATAACAGCATGAACGACAAACAAAGGTCATTAGACTTGAAATATCTGCGCATGGCGCGTATATGGGCTGAAAACAGCTACTGCAAACGCCGCAAGGTAGGAGCGCTCGTAGTGAAGGACCACATGATTATCAGCGACGGCTACAACGGTACTCCGAGTGGTTTCGACAACGTATGTGAGGAAAACGACGTGTCATTTCCATACGTACTCCATGCCGAGGCTAACGCCATCACCAAACTGGCACGCAGCAACAACAACAGCGACGGAGCAACACTATATGTCACAGCATCGCCATGCATAGAATGTGCAAAACTAATAATTCAGTCAGGCATCAAGCGCGTGGTATATGGCGAAGCATATCGTCTTGATGACGGACTGAAACTACTTAAACGGGCAAACATCGAAACTGAACTGTTAGAACTATGAACAACAAATCAAGATATATGCCACTGCTCATGGCGCTGTGCGTCGTGATAGGAATATTGATTGGCACCTTCTATGCCAACCATTTCTCCGGCAACAGGCTGAACATCATTAATTCAGGCTCCAATCGTCTGAACAACCTGCTCCACATCATCGACGACCAGTATGTTGACACCGTCAACATCAACAGTCTCGTAGAAAAGGCCATACCACAGATATTGTCGGAACTCGACCCCCACTCTGTCTATATATCCGCAAAAGACGCACAGACGGCAAGCGATGACCTGAAAGGCTCCTTCTTCGGTATCGGCATCGAGTTTGCCATCCGTGAAGATACCATCCATGTGCAGGGCATCATAGACGGAGGTCCGGCACAGAAAGCCGGACTCATTGCCGGTGACAAAATAGTCAGCGTGGACGGTGAGCCTTTCGTAGGCAAGAAGGTGACCAACGAAGAGGCTGTGCGCAGGTTGAAAGGCCCCGACAAGTCAAAAGTAAAGGTGGGGGTTATGCGTTATGGCAGTACCAAACCGCAGGTATTTGAAATCACGCGTGGCGAGGTAAAGACAAAGAGTGTCACAGCGACATATATGATTGACGACAAAACCGGATATATACGAATCAAGAACTTCGGTGAGAACACATACGCAGAGATGCTCGTATCACTGGCAGAATTGTCATCAAACCATCTTGAGAACCTTGTCATAGACCTGCGCGACAATGCGGGCGGATATCTTGAGGCTGCAGTACAGATGGCAAACGAATTTCTGCCCAAGGACCGTCTCATAGTATATACAGAGGGACGCCGCTCAAAACGAAACGATTACAAGAGCGACGGACGCGGTGCTTATCAGAAGATTCCACTCGTTGTGCTCATCAATGAAGGGTCTGCATCTGCAAGTGAGATATTCGCCGGCGCCATGCAAGACAACGACCGGGGCACCATCATCGGACGACGTTCTTTCGGTAAGGGACTGGTGCAGCAACAGATTGGTTTCCCTGATGGTTCCATGATACGCCTGACCATTGCGCGTTACTACACACCATCCGGGCGATGCATACAGAAACCGTACGACAGCACTGACGACTATCAGAAAGACCTCATCACACGCTATGAGCACGGAGAATACTTCAACCAGGACAGCATCAAGCACAATGGTCCGCAATACAAGACCATCGGAGGACGCATAGTTTATGGCGGCGGCGGCATCACACCTGACATCTTCGTTGCCGAAGACACTACAGACATGACGTCATATTACCGTGAGGCTTCCATGACTGGACTCATATTACAGTTTGCATACACATACACTGACGACAACCGTCTGAAGCTAAACAGTTTCAGAGAGATGCAGGCCATGGCCGACCATCTTGTAAAACAAAACACCGTAGATTTGTTTGCCACATACGCAGACAAGCGCGGACTGAAACGCCGCAACCTGATGATACAGAAGTCGCACCACCTGCTGGAGCGTCATATCAACTCACGAATCATATATAACATGATGAACGAGCAAGCACTGATAGAATACCTCAACCAGGACGACAACGCCATAGAAGCCGCATTGAAACAATTCTACGGCAAGTAAATCAAAGAAGTATTTCTATATAACAAAAGAAAAGATTAAAGGGGAGTTAAGTGGCAATCGTATTGTCTGGACTGACAGCCAAAACACGGCACTTAACTTCCCTTTAATCTTTTATTATACGACCGCTAATACAAATCAGAACGTAAAGCGGAATCCGAAGCGCACACCATTCTTGGTAGCTGTAGGCAACTGATGGTAGTTGATACGGTGAACAAACTCCACTGTGAGCATCTTCAGTATGTTATGTATTCCAAGGCGGAACTCCATGTATGGCTCATGCGGATCCATAATAGATACATCGTCAGGGAATACCATCAGCCTGTGACTGTCTGCATTCTGCTCGAGGAATGGATTGTTCTTGTCTGACAATCCTCCCCACAGCACATTAAAGCCGATGAGCTCACGCCACTGCAGACGCTTTAGCAATGGAATGCGGTTAAACAGTTTTCCGTTGAGGTCCCACTCAAGCTGCACCGATGCGTATCTATCGTTGAGGAACTCCATATTATTAATGAGCTCAAACGTCTCACGCTGCCAGATGTAAGATACGTTGGCAGCCGGTGCTATCAACAATGGGAACGGTACCTGATTCCACTGCAGACCGCCTTTAACCCACATATCGAGCTTACCCCATGATTTCAGCCACTGACGATAATAGATGCTCGCCTCTGTGACATGATAATTGTATTCTCCACCCATAAAGCCCTTGATGCCTATGGTGTGTTTCAGTTTGAACACCGGAGCATCACGGTTGACGGCAGAGCGTTTCTGCTTTGAATTGACATACGACTGGCCAGGCGAATAAACCAGCTGCATCCATACCTCACTGAAACGATACTTTCCTTGCGTACCCTCCGGCAGAGGTTCGTTCATCCTATGGAAAAACAGATGGCCGGCAGCTTCATCTTGCTCAAATTTCAATCCGCCACTGATGGCAAATCCCCAGTCTTCCTCGCGTACGAAGTCAAGTGTCTGACGCTTGTAGAATGCCTGATTCATCACCTTCGTCCACTTGATGGCGGCAAAGACGTTATCCTTGTCAACATTCAGGAACTTGTCTGATGGAGAGCAGATGTCATACGTTGACGTAAAGGAAATATTACGCATTGGGAATTCGTCTGGCGAATACGCTTTCTTGTTAAATGAATATGTCAGCGTACCACTGTAATAGTTGTTCTTGCTACGCCATCCGCGAGCCACATAACCCTTTAAGAACAGATGAGGATTGAGGTTTGCCGTTGTCTGTGCCGACACACGCATACGGAATCCGTCGATATAGTTTGACGATATCATGGAGTTGATAGGACCTATATCAACCTTGCTGGGGTTGTCGCCCTTGGTTGTTTCCACATAGTTCTCCATCACAGCCTTCATGCCCACCAAAAGCCATCCGAAGCCCTTGGTGCTCTTCATTCCCTGAAGGAAGCGGTCCATGCCTTCCTCGCCGTGGCTCAGTTCCACCTCACGATTGTCTGCCCAATACTGGTTGTCGCGCATCTCCGAGTAAGGGTCACGTTTCTCTAGCGCCTTACCACGGAATTTCTTGTCGTCAATAGGATCAAAAGAATAATCGCCACGTCTGCTCGTGCGGGTAATAAGGAAATTACCCGACTGGCCCACAAGCGACATCTCTACAAGCATATCATTGATACTGAGCACCCAGTCACCACTTGGCAGGCGCATATACTCCTGATCTACCGACATGTTACGCACGAAATTCACATCCGAGCGTTTGGGGATGCTCAGGTGTACCTTCTTCACATGCAGCGTGGAATCCTTCAGTATCCACAGATCGCCACGGAAACCGAAGTCCTGCTGGTTGTTAGGAACGAAAGACACCAGTATGCATGAATCCCTGTCTACCTCAAGCGTATCCACTATATAGAAACGGTAGAAGCCTATCGCATCCTTGCCAATAGGCGAAGTAAACGGGAACTGCAACAGGCGCACCTGGTCGTCATATATGTCAACCTCTGTGAACACTTCCTTTGCCAAACCGGTGAAGATGTCGCCAGTCTGCAGCAGGTCGTTGACACCCTTGCTGTGTTCTGCATCTATATATATGCGCTCCTTCTCCGGTGACTTGCGATAGTAACGATGAAACACCTTCTCATTTGTAATCACCGGCAACACGGCCTTACCCGTCACGGGGTTTATCTCCAACTGGTTTTTCAGCCAATCTTTCTTGGCGTATGCTCCTGTCGTCAACTGCTCCTGTGATATTTCGTTGAGCGATATGGTCATCTTCTCGTAGTTGCGATACTGAAAAAAGTCCTTGTTTTCCAGTTTCGTCTGCTGCTTGGCGGCAATTACGCGGCGCATCAACTCCACAGCAGGATTGTCTTTGCGTGAATATTTTGATTTCTTCGCCTTCACCACCACCTCGTCAAGATTCTTTGAGTCGGGTTTCAGCTTCACAATCAGATGTTTCAATGTGCGGTCGGTCACGGCATAAGTCTTGGGCTTGTAGCCTACTGCCGAGAACGTGAGGTTCCAACCTATGTGACGGTCTATGGAGAACTGACCGAATCCGTCACTGACCACAGCAATATGGTGTCCACGATATGTCACGCTGGCAAATGATATACTGTCACCAGTGTCTGCATCAACCACTACGCCAGTTATCTGCTGAGCCTGCGCAACAAACGCCGTCAGGCACAACAGTATTGCGAAAAACATTCTTCTAATACTTGTCACCATATCCTTGCAAATACTTCTCATCTGAAATCTTATACCGAAAAAAACATGTTATATAAATGCAAAATTACAAAAAAAAGACGATGTATGAAAAACTTGTGCCGTCTTTTTGAGTTTTCTATCTCTCTTCTTGATATAAGGCAAACCATTGTTTGTCATACTATTATTCTCTCCAACCACTCTTACAGCATCATATAAACATCTTAATGCAAATAATACCTAATTTGTACCAACGCCTGGTACTTGTCATACCAACATCTGGTATCAGCAGTACCAACGTCTGGTATTTGTAATACCAACAGTCGGTACAAGGCATATATCTTCCTTGTACCGACTGTATCACTTATTCGTATTCTGTATTGTCCTCTATGCCTGCTCCAAGCAGTGCTTCCTTGCGCTCCGTACATGTGCCGCACTTGCCGCAGTGCTTGTCCCCTCCCTTGTAACACGACCATGTATGCCCGTAGTCTATGCCGAGCTTTTTGCCTCGCACCGCAATGTCTGTCTTGGTTATATTGGTGTAGGGAGCAAGGATTGTCAGATTCTCGTATGTACCTGCACTGATGGCCTGACTCATAGACTCAACGAACTCCGGACGGCAGTCGGGATATATGGCATGGTCACCACCATGGTTGGCCATCATCACATATTTCAATCCATGACTCTCTGCCAGGCCTGCGGCGATGGCGAGCATTATTCCATTGCGGAATGGCACTACAGTCGACTTCATGTTTTCGTCATCGTAACTGCCCTCTGGTATATCTTCACCACCGATAAGCAGTGATGACTTGAAATACTGCTGCATGAAAGCCAATGGTATTATCACGTGCTTGATGCCAAGTTTCGAGCAATGCCATGCAGCACATTCCAATTCCTTGGCGTTGTGCTTGCTGCCATAGTCAAAACTGAGAGCAATGGCTATGCGCTCCTTGTATTCATAAAGCATTGTGGTGGAGTCCATACCACCGCTGTATATCAATATGCTGTCCATGATTTAATTAAAGAATGTCCAACTTAATCCGAGCCTCAACACACGCTGGTTGAGAGGATGGTGTGGGGTGAGAAAATATTTTGGAGTACCGGAACCGGCGTTCACATGACTCATCATCACGAAGAAACGACACTGCTTAAGCATGAAATTGCAATAGACATCCACAATAGGGTAATTACCGACCTTTGTCTTGACATCCTTATTCTCCTGCACTGCGTATTGCGACAACTGAGGCACGTATTCTGGAGCGTAATACTCCGAGAAATAACGCACATCGGCACCGAAATGCACCTTCAGCACCTTTGCTATGCGGAAATTCAAATACAGATTAGACCATACGTTAATTGCCGGTACTGGCAATATGTCTTCGTCAGAACTTTTCTGGAATGTTATGCGGTTTTCCCAATTCAATACACCAACCCGGAAATCCTGATGAAGGGCGAGCGTAAACAGGCTGATGTTCTTGGAAGTCTGCCGTATGCCAGCCGTATAACCAGTGACATTAAAGTCTGCATCGCGGTTGTATGTTACACCCATATAGGCCAGATGCTGGAAGTTGTCATAAGCAGCCCTTAATGTGGTATGTGTGCGACTTACGGTGAATTCTCCCTCAAGATGCGTGTGCATCTGTTTCTTCAAATCACTCTCGTCCCACCAGAAGTTCTTGGAATGATAAAACCTCTGATAGAAGGTTGGGCGAGTCAAGTGATAAAATGCTTTGAGTTTTACGCTTACTGAATCACGCTTTGATAAGCGCAGGCGCAAATCTCCCTCACCGTCAACCATTATATCACCGATGTTGTCACCAACAAGGCCAAACTCTCCAAGCACTTTGTAATGCAGTGTATTGCCAGTGGTTTTTATAAGTTCGCCACCAACATTGACATAGTTCTCATTATATGACTGCATGCCACCAGTACCGAGCGCAGGCAGCGAGTAATGGCGCAGGTCATGTGTCAGGAACACTTTCGCCCCCATAGGCACATACTTATTGAATCCCTCAAGCAGTCCTATGGCAAATGTATTGCGAAGATTGAAATGCGATGTCTCGTCATATAGCGAGTCGCCCACAGCACGATAATCAGGTGCAGCAAAACGGTTGAGGTAGAAATTCTCTGGCGTTTCGTATGCTATATATGTGCGCTTATAGTTATTAAACTGCAATGTATGGATAAAGCTTGTCACCGGCACGTACTCATCCTTTGTCCATGACGTATCCACAGCGGCTGTGTCCTGAGCTGCCCGCAGGCTGTCCTCCAGCAGTTTCTTCTGCTCCGCCATACGCTTTAGCACCTCTTTGACGGAATCATTGTTAAGGTCACCTACGACCTTTGCATCAGAAGGGCGTCCGGCAAACGATGTCACTGCTTTGTTTGTCACGCCACTATCCTTGTTCTTCTTCTCTGCCTCCTTCTCTTTCTTTTCCTGTTCTGCCTTTATGGCAAAGCGCTTCGCCTCTATCTCCTGCTCCGTCATAGGCACCTTACGATAGAAGCCCAGATTGTAACGATGCGACAGCGTAGCATGAAAAGCATCAGTACGGTTCCAGTTGTCTGAAAGCATCACTGGTATCTCATTCTCTGAATACGATTCCTTGTATGCTTCGGGATGAACAATATATTCATCGTTGGTGATGCCTCCATTCTCAGTCGTTTTCATGTGGTCAAACGACATCGTCAGATGTGCCTGGTAACGCTCTCCAATGTATGACCCCCACATGGTGTAGTCAAACATCGCCGTTGACTGGTTTTTGTAATATCCACGACCGTACAGGTAGTCAAACTTGAAGCCCAGACTCGTTTCCTTGTTCGCATTAACCGCAAAGAGGACCTTCAGGTGGTCTTCTCCATTTGTCTTGTTGCCACAACTGTTGAAAGAAAGATTTGTCACCGGTGACAGTGTGTTTGTGAAGCGCAGTTCCGATGGGTCTGTTATGAAATATCCATACGGTTCAGTAAACGGGAATAGAGACTCATAATTACGGTCGGTAGCTATTCGAGCTATTCGAGGAGCACCCAGATTTCCTGTGGTGTTATACTCCCCATACTTACCCGTGGTAAATATAGAATTCATAAAGAGATGCTGCAATGTGTCCCGGTCACGCATGGTACGGTCGCCGAAATGCTTATCAATCGTCCATACATACATTCCCTTTGGCACCTCTTTGTGTTTAGACTTCAATGAGTCTGCAGCGTTTCTGTTAGGATTAAACGTATTATCGACAATGGTAAAACCATCGTCGTAATCATTCGTCTGCGCCCACGTCACGCCGCACATAACAAATGTAATTAAAAACAGGAGTATTTTCTTCATCTATTTCGTCTGCAACACCTGTTTATTTCTTCATTCTCAACATACACTCTGACATCTTCACCACTACGGCGATAATCACTATCACAGTGCCCATCCACTCTATGCGTGTATTGCTGCGATACCACACCCCGTATGAATACAGCAGTGCTCCGCCAATACCCAATATGATGAAAGCCCAGTTGAGTATCTGACGGATCTTAAACACCATGTCACGCGGTTCCTCCGGCTTGGTGTGATGTCTGCGCGGACGAAACTCTATTTCTTCTTCCTGTTCCATAAATCACTGTTTTGCCTTTCGGCTCTATCATTCCCACGTTGACCCACCTTCGGCCTCCTGCTTCAACGCACGCGAAATCTTTGCGAATATCTCGTCTTTGCGGTCAATGGTCTTCATACGGAATTTCTTCACTCCTCCCTTACGAAAACCATCTTTCTTCTTGTTGAGAGCAATATCATCACTTATCATATCCTCAGCAGGGAAAACGCCTCCACCTTCACGGTCAGCCTCGTATATGTAAGTCATATTCTTTATCACCACCTCACAGCGGCCATCTATGCAATAGACAAGCAGTTGATAGGCAAACTCTGCCTGATCAAGCGACAATGCAGAGTTTTGGAACACCATTTTCTCCACAAAGCGTGCTCCTATCTGATACTCCTCCTCATTGACCACCGCTACATTGCTCTTTTGGGTCTGTCCCTCTTCCTTGGTCATCTTCTGAAGGAATTTCAGCATAATGTCATATATCTCTTTGGCTGACTTGCTGTCTGCATTAAAATACTTCTGCCATACAATCTTATTGCCAACCATCGGACATGCACCTTCAAGATATTTCTTATCGATAGGAGTCTTGTCTTTGTCAAACAATCCACGACGCGGTTTTTCCTCCTGCTGCGTCATGTCCGCAGGTTTTGTAAAACGGCTCTGGGCATTAACTGCGAATACAGTGCAGAGCATTGTCATTACAATGAATATCTTTTTCATAAGAAACATAATCTTAACGTAAATACATCCAATAGATATAACCCAATATAGCCATCAGCACGACTGTCACGATGATACGAAACAGGCAACCGACAAAGCGCTTCAGCAATATCACCGCTATGATGATGGCGATGATGGCAATCGCATAATAATAAATCTCGTTTGTCATTGTTTATTTCTTTTTATCTTGGTTTATTACTTCCTTGAACTGTGAAGGTATCAATGTTGAGAACTCCATCGGACGATGCGTCACTGGATGATAAAAACACAACACATACGCATGCAGGCACAGTCGGTGAATAGGACTGTCCCCATTACCATATTTCACGTCACCGCATACGGGATGCCCCATATCTGCAGAGTGCACGCGTATCTGATTCTTACGTCCTGTCTCAAGTTTGAACTCCACAAGACTATGTTCTGTGGAACGGTCAAGCACATAGAAATGTGTCACGGCATATTTGCCTCCGTTGTCCACCGGAGAAGAATATGTCACATACGATTTATTGTCCTTCAGCCAGTTGGCTATGGTACCTGTCTGTTCCTCAAATTCACCGGAGCAAAGCGCAACATAGCGACGGTCGAACACGATGTCATGCCACTCATGTTCCAATATCTGCTCGGTCTCCATGTCCTTGGCATAAATCATCAGTCCGCTGGTGTCGCGGTCAAGGCGATGCACCACATGGGCACGGCACGGCTGGCGAGTTTTCTTAAAATACTCGTCAAGCACTGATTTCACATTCAACGAGGAATGTCCTGCCGCCATAGACAAGATGCCTGGTTTCTTCTCTACCACTATTATATATTGGTCTTCATATACAATGGTAACGTAACGACTCTTGAATGTGTCGTTCTTCTTCGACTGACTGACACTCACCTTGTCGCCAACATTCAATGGGTAGTCAAACTGTGTCACCACCTTGCCATTGACCTTGATGCCGCGTCCCTGCAATGTACTTTTTATCTTGGTACGCGATCCTGCAAGCGTTGCGAGGAGGTACTCCAAGAGAGGTGCCTCCTTATCAACCGTATATTGTTTGTATTCCCTGAGTCTCGGATTATACATCTTTCTTTTTGTTATTAAACCCTGACGCTATCACTCATAATTGGCAAACACCTCACTGACAGTGTTGACCTCAAGCATCGACACACCAGCCGACTTGTCGGATATGCCGATACTCATGTGACCAGACAGGTAGGTCACCTTATCGTCAAGAGCCACAAGACCTTTACCGTATAATTTCTTCACCGTATGATAGAACATGCGGTCAAGCTCGTCCTGTTTCGGATATGTTGCAAACACGCCATAAGACAATGCGAGCCAACGCTGCAGTTTCTCTGTCTTACATATCGCCACGATAGGCTGCGGACCACGATAGGCTGCCAAGGTGCGTGCATCGTCACCCGTTCCCGAATCTGTAAGAATACACTTTACACCCAGTTTCGATGTTGTCTCGATAGCCGCCTTGCACAAGAAATCTCGCAGATTGGTGTTTGCACCGTCAACATCCACTTTAGGTAAATGAAGACGACGGTCTGCCTCTGCCTGCTCTGCAATCTTCGCCATTGTCTTAACCGCCTCTATTGGATATGCGCCACTGGCTGTCTCACCAGAAAGCATCAACGCATCAGTATTGTGGAACACAGCACTGGCGATATCACTGACCTCAGCACGCGTAGGACGTGGATTCTTAATCATCGTATGCAGCATCTGCGTTGCCACGATGACAGGTTTCTTTCTGAACACACACTTCCTTATTATCATACGCTGTATGCCTGGTATCTTCTCTGCCGGTATCTCTATGCCCAGATCACCGCGAGCCACCATTATTCCATAGCAATGGTCAAGTATCTCGTCTATATTGTCAACGCCCTCCTGATTCTCTATCTTCGAAATTATCTTGATGTCTGAACCATGCTCGTCAAGAATCTTCTGCACTTCCTTCAGGTCTTCCTTTGAGCGGACAAACGAATGGGCAATGAAATCTATGTTTTCCTCTATGGCAAGAAGGATGTTGCGCTTGTCTTTCTCTGTCAATGCAGGCAGGTCGATATGTTCGCCGGGTACATTCACAGACTTGTGCGAACCAAGTTTACCATCGTTCATCACCTCTACGGTAAGTTTGCTTCCATCATTCTCCACAACCTGCATATCCAATTCGCCGTCGTCAAAAAGAATATCGTCGCCAACCTTTACATCCTTGCATATATCAGGATATGACAGGCATATAGTGTCGTGCACCGTATCCTGAGCAGGATTACCCACAATGTTCACTCTCTCACCTATGTGATACTCTATAGGTGCATCAGCCCCCGTGGTGCGCACCTCCGGACCTTTAGTGTCGATGAGTATGCCCAGATGCGGTGATACTGCACGGACATTGCTGATAATCTTCTTCAGTCCTTCGGGAGTAGCGTGAGCAGTGTTCATACGAATCACATTCACCCCAGCCTCATAAAGTTGCTTGATAAACTCCACCTCACAACGCAAATCACTCACCGATGCAACTATTTTGGTCTGCTTCATAACGAATCTGTATTTCTGTATTTATAATAAGTGCAATTTAGATGCAAAGATACATTTTTTTCGGCAAAAGACAAAATAAATTGCTAAAATATGCGAAAATTTAGCTTTTCTGAGAGTTTTTTTGAAAATAATTTTGTTTTTTCCAAAATATATTGTTACTTTTGCAATTGCAATCTCCACTTTGCAATCTAAGAGTGGTTATGCATTTCAAACACAAATCCAGAAAAGAGAAGACCTAACGACACTCCGTAATAGCGAGACCTGAGTTCCTTAATGGAATACTATGAGCAATGTTATATCGCATACTGGAATAATCGACAGCATCGATGGGGGGATGGTGCGCGTGCGCATCGTCCAACATAGCGCGTGCAGCAGTTGCAAAGTAGCATCATATTGCAATTCTGCAGAGAGCAAGGAGAAAATCATCAATGTCAGATGCACTGACGCCGCAGAGCGCCATGTAGGCGACACTGTGATGGTGATGGCAGCTCAAGCAGTGGGAGTAAAAGCGGTAGTCGTGGCTTTCGTGGTGCCCCTGATACTGATACTTGCCACCATTGCAATAGTTCTGCTCCTTACCGGCAAGGAACTGACCGCAGCATTGTCTGGACTTGCGATTCTCATACCATATTACGCCATACTGTATATGCTGAGACCGCAACTTGAACGTCAACTCACTTTCTACTTAAAAAACTGAACATAAAAAAATAACAAAAACTAATACAACTATCCACTATTATGAATTTAATTCTATCATCAGTGCTTACACTTGGCATCATTGCGCTTGTCGCGTCGATGATATTATATTTATGCGCCAAGAAATTCGCTGTGGAGGAAGATCCTCGCATTGGGCAAATATCCGCCATATTGCCACAGGCCAACTGTGGCGGTTGCGGTTTTCCTGGCTGTCCTGGCTTTGCCGCTGCACTTGTGAAAGCTGCCACAGAGAAAGGAACAACCGACGGATTGTCCTGTCCCGTAGGTGGTGCAGAAGTAATGGACCAGGTAGCAAGCATACTTGGTTCTGCCAACGCTGAAGCACCTGCGGCACCTACCACTGCTCCTACAACAAAAAGCGAAGGTACCAAACCTGCTGTGCCAGTAAAGTTGAAGCCAATGTCAACAGACCCAAAACCTTTTGTCGCACCCGAAATTGATTTCTCCGGAGCCAAGCAGAACCCTGTGCCAGAGATAACATGCGGTCCAAAACCTGCCATATTACCAGCAGGTTGGCCAACGAGAGGTTGATACTATAATATAAATTGCTTGAACATCTTGTAAAAGACTTCAATAAATCCATTATGAGATCAAAAACATTTAGAATCGGTGGTGTACACCCTGAGGAAAACAAACTAAGCAACGACTCTGTCACCAAGCAGGCTCCGTTGCCGAAAGTGGCTGTATATCCACTCAGCCAGCATATAGGTGCTCCTGCCAAAGCCATTGTCAAAGAGGGCGACAAGGTGAAGGTCGGCACAATGATTGCCGAGGCTGGAGGTTTCGTGTCAGCCAATATCTTCTCTTCCATCTCCGGCACAGTAGTAAAAGTAGGTGATGCACTGGATGTCTCCGGTGCTATGAAGCCATGCGTTGTGGTACAGCGCGAAGGTGAAGGAAACGTATGGGAGGAATCCATTGACCGTTCTGAGAAACTGGAACGCCTTGAATCGCATCCGGAACTGACACCCGAGGAAATCATAAACCGCATCAAATATGCTGGTGTTGTCGGTATGGGCGGTGCCTGTTTCCCAACACATGTCAAACTGATGCCGCCACCAGGTGCAAAGGCAGACTGTGTCATCATCAACGGTGTAGAGTGCGAACCGTATATAACGTCTGACTACCGACTGATGATGGAGAAGCCCGACCAACTCCTTGAGGGATTAAAGATTCTCATGGCTGCTGTCAAGGTGGACAAAGGCTATATCGGCATCGAAGACAACAAGCCTGAGGCTATCAAGGAACTGTCAGAGAAACTGCTTCGTTTAGGTATAAGCAACATCGAGGTCGTACCTCTTCAAAAGAAATATCCACAAGGCGGTGAGAAACAACTCATTGATGCCGTTATCGGCAGACAGGTTCCTGCACCTCCCGCTATTCCTATCAATGTCGGTGCAATAGTACAGAACGCCGGTACCGCAGTGGCTGTATATGAGGCTGTCATGAAGCGCAAGCCTCTGTTTGAGCGTTACACCACCGTTACTGGTAAGCAACTGAGCAATCCGAGCAACTACCTTGTGCGCATGGGAACGTCATTTGGCGAACTCATCAACCTGTGCGGTGGCATGCCGGAAGGCGACAACAAAGTATTGGCCGGCGGTCCTATGATGGGACGTGCAGTGCCATCCATTGATGTTCCTGTAGGCAAGGGACAGAACTCCATCACCATTCTTAGTGGCGACGAGGCAAAGCGCAAAGACCCCCAGCCATGCATACGTTGTGCGAAATGCGTCAGCGCTTGTCCGATGGGACTGGAACCATTCCTGCTTGCCAAGGGTTCTGCCATGGAGAAGTGGGACATGCTGGAGCAGGAAGACATCACATCATGCATAGAATGTGGCTCATGCCAGTTTACATGCCCTGCACACCGCCCACTGCTCGACGACATACGCAAAGGCAAAGGCACAGTGTCAGGCATCATACGCAGTCGTACTGCACCGGCCCCGGCTCCTGCGGCAAAACCTGCACCGGCAGCCAAGACAGAGGCACCGGCAACAAAGAATGATGCTCCAGCAGCCAAGGCAGCAAATGCCAAGCCTATGAGCACGGCACCGAAACCTTTCGTCGCACCAGCGAACATTGATTTCTCTGGTCCGAAGCAGAACCCTGTTCCAACAATAAAGAAAGGTCCGAAGCCTGCGGTAATGCCTACAAACTGGCCAAAGTAATAGTGACAAGGATCTATAGGAACTATAAATAATATAGAAACTATAGGAACTATGGGAACTATAGAAACTACAAAAATAAAACAAACAAGAAAAAAACAATAAAACAACTATGGGAAATCTGATTGTTTCTCAATCTCCTCATGCACACGGCAACGACTCTGTGGAGAAAAACATGTACGGCGTGGTGATAGCATTGCTTCCCGCACTGCTTGCGTCGTTCTATTTCTTCGGACTTGGTTCGTTCATCGTATGTTTGGTGAGTGTGGCAGCCTGCGTATTCTTTGAGTGGGCTATATGCAAGGCTCTGCTGAAGCGCGAGCCTACACTTCTTGATGGCTCCGCCATCGTGACAGGTCTGCTTTTAGGTATGAACCTGCCTTCTAACTTCCCCCTGTGGATGATTATCGTCGGTGCGCTGATAGCCATCGGCGTAGGCAAGATGACATTCGGCGGCATCGGCCAAAACCCATTCAACCCGGCACTGGTGGGACGCTGTTTCCTACTCGTCAGCTTCCCCACAGCCATGACATCGTGGCCTTTGGAGGGACAGATGACGACATATACCGATGCAGCTACCGGCGCAACGCCACTGTCGCTGATGAAACAGGCCATCAAGGGCAATGCTGATGCTCTTCAGCAGCTGCCGTCAGCATGGGATATGTTCCTCGGAAACGTTCAGGGAGGTGCAGGCACCATCGGTGAAATCTGCGCACTGGCTCTGATTCTCGGCCTTCTGTTCATGCTGTGGCGCAAGATCATCACATGGCACATACCTGTTTCCATCATCGGAACGGTATTCGCCATCAGCGGTTTGCTGTACCTTATTGACGACAAGCAGTTCGCTGACCCATTCCAGGTAATCTTCGCCGGCGGCCTCATGCTCGGTGCAATATTCATGGCCACCGACTATGTAACATCCCCTATGACGCACAAAGGCCAGCTTATCTACGGTGTAAGTATCGGTGTGCTTACCATCGTAATCCGCAACTGGGGGGCTTATCCTGAAGGAATGTCATTCGCCATATTGATAATGAACGCATTCACGCCACTCATCAATATGTATGTTAAACCAAAGCGCTTCGGCGAAGTGCTTGTAAAAGAATAAGGGAGGACACACGACTATGGAGAAACTGAAATCCAATCTACCAAACATGGTGGGTGTACTGACCACGGTGGCAGTACTATGCGGCGGCATCCTCGCTTATGTCAACGCCCTCACTGAGGAACCTCGCAACGAGGCAGCCAACAAGGCTCTCTCCGACGGTATCGAACAGGTAATGGGCGGCAAATGCAAGGTAGAGAAGCCTGACACCATCAAACGCAGCGTTGACGGCAAGGAACTGACCTACATTGCATACAAGACCAACAAGGGAACGGCAATTCAATCGACAGACCCCAACGGTTTCGGAGGCAACCTGACGGTACTCGTAGGATTCAACGAAGGTGGCGACATTCTCGGTTACACCATACTTGAAACCACAGAAACGCCAGGCCTGGGAGCCAAAGCCGACAAATGGTTCCAGTCACCTGCAAATGGCGGTGCCAGCGAAAAGGCAAGCATCATCGGCAAGAACCCCGGCAAGGTCAACATGACTGTGTCGAAAGACGGAGGCGACATTGACGCCATCACGGCATCCACCATCACCTCACGCTCGTTCCTGCGTGCCGTACAACAAGCATATAATACTTATAAAGAAAAGAAATAAAAAGGAGGAATCTATATTATGAGTAAATTCGGAATAGTAATGAACGGCATCATAAAGGAGAATCCTACCTTTGTACTGATGCTTGGAATGTGTCCTACGCTGGCTACTACCACCAGCGCCCTCAACGGTCTGATGATGGGACTTGCCACAATGGCGGTGCTGATATTCTCAAATGTCATCATCTCCGCCATCAAGAACCTCACGCCCGACATGGTTCACATCCCTGTGTATATAGTGGTGATAGCCACCCTCGTGACAATAGTGCAGTTCTGCCTGGCGGCATATATGCCTGAGGTCAACAAGTCACTGGGACTGTTCATACCGCTCATCGTGGTGAACTGTATCATACTTGGCCGTGCGGAGTCCTTCGCCGGCAAGAACAACCCTCTCGACTCTGCCCTCGACGGTATAGGCATCGGCCTTGGTTTCACAATCGGCCTGACACTGCTCGGCATCTGCCGCGAGCTCCTTGGCAACGGCACGGTCTTTGACCTGCGCATCATACCCGAAGACTTCGGTATGCTGCTCTTCATCCTGCCTCCAGGAGCATTCATGACACTGGGCTTCATCATTGCAATAATCAACAGATTCAAGAAAGCATAAACTATGGAATACCTATTAATATTCATCGCTGCGATATTCGTAAACAATATCGTACTCAGCCAGTTCCTCGGCATCTGCCCTTTCCTCGGCGTCAGCCAGAAGGTTAGCACATCGCTGGGCATGTCGGCTGCCGTGGCTTTCGTCATGGTGCTTGCCACGCTTGTGACATGGTGCATACAGATGTTCGTACTCGTTCCCTTCGGTTTGGAATTTCTGCAGACACTGGCGTTTATCCTTGTCATAGCATCACTTGTGCAGATGGTGGAGATAATCCTCAAGAAGGTTTCTCCCCCACTCTATCAGGCTCTGGGTGTATTCCTTCCGCTTATCACTACCAACTGCGCCGTACTGGGCGTGGCTATCCTCGTGATACAGAAAGACTACAACCTACTGATGTCTCTCGACTATGCTCTTGCCTCTGCTCTTGGTTTCGGCATTGCACTGATACTCTTTGCCGGTCTGCGCGAGCAGTTGGAGTATGCCAATGTACCGAAGGGCATGAAAGGCGTGTCTATAACACTCATCACCGCATCATTGCTGTCGCTGGCGTTCATGGGCTTCAGCGGCGTTGACGGTGGTCTCAAACAACTCTTTGGTATAGAATAAGGTAAAAAATCTATCTATATTTGCCCGTGCATGGCATGGGTATATTTGTGTTTGTGTTGTTGTCTCCTCTCGCAGTGACTGCGAGGGGAGATTTTTTATACCATAGTCCTTCCCGTTGTCCTACTAAGGGATGAGGACAGCACCTGGCACATACACACAAAAAAGGTGTGTCACATCAAAATGTGTGACACACCTTTTTCTATTTTGAATATTAAATATTTCTTGGGATTAGCCCTTTGCAGCTGTTACGCCAGGCAGTTCCTTACCCTCGATAGCCTCGAGCAGAGCACCACCACCGGTTGAGATGTAAGAAACCTTGTCGGCAAGACCGAACTTGTTTACACAAGCTACAGAGTCACCACCGCCGATGAGTGAGAATGCACCCTCTGCTGTAGCCTCAGCGATAGCCTCGCCGATTGCGCGTGAACCAGCGCAGAAGTTGTCGAACTCGAATACGCCGGCAGGACCGTTCCAGAGGATTGTCTTACAACCCTTGATGGCAGCAGCAAACTTCTTCTGAGCCTCAGGACCTGCGTCAAGACCTTCGAGGTCTGCAGGAATCTTGTCAGAAGGACATACAGTCTGAGGAGCATCGTTGCTGAACTCTGGTGCGCAGATTGCATCAGGAGCCATAACGAGTTCTACACCGTTCTTCTTAGCAAGCTCCTCTACGCCGAGAGCAACGTCAAGCTTGTCGAGCTCGCAGATAGACTTACCTACCTCGCCGCCGTGAGCCTTAGAGAATGTATATGTCATACCACCGCAGAGGATGAGCTTGTCAACCTTGCCGAGCAGGTTCTCGATGATGCCGATTTTTGAAGACACCTTTGAACCACCCATGATGGCGATGAAAGGACGCTTGATGTTAGAGAGCACATTGTCAACAGCCTGTACCTCTTTCTCCATCAGGAGACCGAGCATTTTGTTGTCTGCGTCGAAGTAGTCAGCGATGACAGCTGTAGATGCGTGCTTGCGGTGTGCTGTACCGAATGCATCCATAACCCAGCAGTCTGCGTATGAAGCGAGTTTCTTAGCAAACTCCTTCTGGCTTGCCTTCATAGCCTTCTTAGCCTCGTCGTATGCAGGATCTTCCTTGTCGATACCAACTGGCTTACCCTCCTCTTCAGGATAGTAGCGAAGGTTCTCGAGGAGGAGCACCTCACCTGGCTTCAGGGCTGCAGCCTCAGCGTCAGCCTTCTGGCAGTCGTTAACAAACTTCACCGGTGTGCCGAGAGCAGCAGACACTGCATCTACAATCTGTCCGAGAGACAGCTCAGGCTTAACCTTACCCTTTGGTTTGCCCATGTGAGACATGATGATGAGCGAGCCACCCTTCTCAAGGATGAGTTTGAGAGTAGGCAGAGCGCCACGGATACGAGTGTCGTCGGTAATCTTACCGTCCTGGAGAGGCACGTTGAAGTCCACACGAACGATGGCCTTCTTGCCTGCGAAGTTGTAATCGTTGATTTTCATTGTTTTTTACTGTATTTTATTGAAAAGTTATTCTGCACAACTATCTGCAAAGTTATAAAAAAATTCTGACAGACAGTCTGCCGATATACTGCAGATAAATGTTTTGCAAGCATATTTCTTACTTTATGCTAACTCTACTTTGCATTTTACTGCAGGCAAAAAGTCGGATAAAATATCACTGATGCTTACAAATCTGCCATCGGAATTTTTGCCTAAATCTCCACTATCAAGAAAACTCATTTTAAGCGACGATTTCGAGGTCAGTGGACTAACACCCCACAAAGAGGGCAAGTGCTCTAAAAACGGCCTTAAAACGCTTTTTTCAATGCACAATGCGTGTTTTTAATGCACAATTCACAATGCAAAATGCATAATCATGCCATTCGGAGTGAAAAATGCGTGCGAAAATGCAACAATTGCACATTGATTAGGCTGTAAAAGCAGCCAAATTACAATGCAATAGCTATCAGATAGTACTGTAAAACGATAGCTTTTACAATGTAATATGATAGCTTTTACTGCTCGTTAAGAAAACTTTACACTTTTAACATTTGCCTATTTCTCCATTTTTCAAGAAGGCAAGATATTTCAATGCGTGAATATATAGTCCCTATTACAAACGAAAAAAGCGAATTATTCGAGCTTTACCATAATAGAGGCAAAGTCAAATAATTCGCCAAAATCGTGATTAAAATATATCTATGAAAACCGCACGACTGCGGTCACAACGATATCATTTCTTTTTGCCCCAGTACGTCTTGTTGCCAGAAGTACCTGCATAGACTATGGTGTGCTTGCGTGGAGAAGCCTCCCAGTCGCACTCGCGCTGTACCTTCAACGCTACGCCATTGATGGTAAGGGTGTTTGAAGATGCATCAAACGACCATGTCTTGCCATTCCATGTGCCGCCGCTGACGGTGCCGCCTGCAGCAAGGGTCATGGTCTCAGATGTCTTCATGTTGCCATAAGAGTAGCTGAGGTCTATGTTCTCCCATGTGCCTACCAGCTCGTCTTCCGTGATGGCTACCTGCGGCACTGCTGCATAACGCTCCGGCATAACTACTGGCCAGCCGTTTGACTGCCACTGTATGCCGCGCACGCCACCAAGCATCACTGCGTTTGGTGCATTTCCACCGGCTGATTCTGGGAAGCGCTGCTGTGAAGCATAGAAGTAGTTGCCCTGTCCGTCGTCAAACACTGCACAGTGGGAGATACCTACCCAGCCCTGGCTTCCGCTGAACTGATACGGGTGTGTAACCACGGTGATGGCGTCGGCACCGTTGGTGCAGTCTGAACCGCTGGCGTTTACATAAGGGCCGTCAATGTGTTGTGAGCGAACCACGCGGGTATTGTAAGGCACGTCAAGTGCATCGTATGCCATGAAGAGATAGTAGTAACCGTCATGATAGATTACCTCTGGAGCCTCTGAACCCTGCCAACGGTCGCCGGCAGCACGCGTGAAGATGCGCTTGCCGTATGCAGCCTCATTGTCTGCGCCCCATGGATTTGGCAGTGGATCAACGATGGTCTTGCCTGTCTCTGCATTAAGTTGAACAGCAGCGAAGCCAGAGTGCCATGAACCGTAGATGAGCCAGTGTTCTCCCTCCGGTGTTATGATGAACGAAGGATCGATGGCATTATACTTGAAATAGCAGTTGGCATAGTTGTTTTGTGCCACATTGTAGTTCAGTCCCTTGTCAGAGAAATTGGTGATGACGAAGCCCTTGTCCTCCCAGTTGTTGCTGGCAGGGTCGGAGGTCTCCATCATACCAATGAATGAACGCTCGCTCCATGTACCCTCGCCGTTGATGGTGCCTGGCACCACGATGCAGTAGTACATACGATAAAGTCCCTCACGAACCTTGCGTGCGCACGGAGCCCAATATCCATAATCGTTTGGATTTACGCTAGAGGCAGGAAGTCCCATCTCCACACGTATCTCGTTGAGTTTGGTGAGCACCCATGCAGGTGCATTAGTCATCACGCCGCCAAGGTATTCCCAGTCGATGAGATTCTTTGAACGACGGGCATGGAAGTGTCCGCCCGCAGTGTGTGCATTGCCGTAAGAGGCGTCTGTCTGGTACATGTAGTAGTAGCCATCGTCAGCAAGCATCACCGTTGGGTCATGCACGTTGGCGAGGTTCCACTGCGCACGCTGTGACCAGCCGCTGATGCTGCGATAGTCGTCAGCGTATGCAGGTGCCGTCCATGTTTCAAGCGAATGAGCATGTCCCAGCGTAGTGAATGTTACCACGTCTGAATACTTTATTCCGTAGTCTGTCTCGGCAAAGGTGCGCAGGTAATATGTGGTCAGTTCCTCAAGATCGGTGAGAGTCACATTTACCGACACGCCACGCGAGCGTGTCACCTTGCTGTTTTCTATGGTTGGCTCAGCCTCTGTGCCATAACATACGCCGACACTGTTCTCATGGACACTGCGACCGTATGCCGTCATGGTTACCGTGGCAGACGACTCCGTAATCACCGACACTTCAGGAGTGGTAATGATGGTATCCTCCGGCGGAGTGAAGTCGTCGCTACATGCAGCCAGTACGAGACCGGCTGCTGTGTAGCAAAATATCTTTGATAGTTTCTTCATATTTTTATTGTTTATGAGATTATAACAGCTTTAGCTTAATGAGCCTTAGCGAATAATTATGCATTATGCACTGTGAATTATGCATTATTCAAATGTCAGGTGACAATGGTCAACCGTAAACTGGAAATTGAAATCAGTAGGTTCAGTAACGGTATTAAGGTCTATATAATTCTGTATATATGTCTTACCATCTTTACCTACCATTTCACACTTGACGTCAGCCTTACCATTACCCTTGTTTGTAACATGTACGGTAACGACAGCCTCTTCCATTGCAGCCAACCAAGTTTCCCAATTTCTGCCATCTTCTATAACCTTGGTTACGTGGGCATCTTGCTCATCAGCACTGAAGCCAGAACCCCAGCACCAGTTATCTGCACGAAGTACGCCATATTCGTAATTAGAAGAGTTGGTAAGTACTACCAAGAAGTTCTGGTAGTTACCACCGCCGCCGCTATAGTTCTTGAAGCGCGTCATGTATGTCTTGCCTGCAGGAACCTTAATACTCGTTGAACGTGCTCCGAAGAATTCTGTTGAGTTATCGTCTGCACCTACAACATCGTCAAACTCAATATGGCTATGGTCAATAGAGAAGCGGACATAGAAGTCGTCAGGATTAGTTACAGTGTTCAAGCCTTTGTACTCCT
>JAEEHW010000069.1 GCA_016281055.1 Prevotella sp. | reverse complement strand
TTCTCCTGGTTTATCTCCCTCACGAGGTCGTTGACGTCGATGATGCCATGCGATAGCTTTGACTCTGCCGCCTTGCGCACTGACTGGCGCAGCGTTATAATCTCCTCATCCTGCTCCATCAGCTTGCGGTAACGCTGTATCTCCTCGCTCTGCTGTATCTGTTCAAGATTATTGTTGAAGATGAACGTCTCGCGGTTCGTCTCTGTAATGTCGCGCTGCATCTGTATCTTAGCCTTGTCGTTCTTACGGGTGTAGAGCGCACCGATGTTCCATGTCAGCCGTGCTCCCACCATGCCGTTAAGCGACCATTTATGTGACATCATATCCTCAAACATGTTATAGCCCGGGTAACCGTAGTATCCTTGTGCAAACACTCCCAGGCGTGGTTTCAGCGCTGCGTCGAGGGCTTTCTCCTGGGCATCGGCAAGACTCAGCTGGGCATTAAACAGCTGCATCTCGGGACGCTCGCCTGCATTGCTCCTTGTCGTCGCCACGCTGCTTGCCGCGGGTTTGGTGACGTTCCTGACCTCTATGCCGCAGAAGGCAGAAAGCACGTTCTGCAACATGCGCTTCTGCGACTCCAGGCTCTCGCCTTTCTGTGCCGCGTTAAGGCGCTCTACCTTCACGTTCATCCAGTCGCTTTCGGCTGCCGTACCACCTTTTACCATCGACTGCAGCTTGCGCTCGTTGCCGCCGAGCAGTTCCTGCAGGTCTTTGTTAAGCTCTATCTGCTTGTCGAGCATCAGCAGGGCGAAATACATCTCGTTCACCCTCTTGCGCACACTGTAGAGCGTGACATCGTTCTGGGCTGCCTGAACCTTGCCCTGTTCACGCGCAATCTCCTTCTGACTGCTTATCATGCCGCCGTCATACACCGTCTGACTGACGTCTATGCCCACCCTGTACTGGTCCTTGCGCAGTCCCTTCATGCTGAGCCCCATCTGCTGATACACCGTCTGCATCTGGTCAGGCCATGCCGTCACGTCACTCTGATACGTAGCCTGCGCCGTGGCAGTCACCTGCGGCAGCCATGCCTTGCCTATGTTCTCCACCGTCAGCTGCGTGGTCTGCTCTATCAGACCATACTGCCGTATCAACGGATAGTTGCGCTCCGCAGCCTGCTGACACTCCTGCAGTGTCTGCCCTTGAACCGCCAGCGGCAGCGTCATCAATATGAAAAGTAGTTTCCTCATAGTTTGTTTCTATATATCACCGCTGCAAAGTTACGGAGTATTTTGTAATTGTTCGTTATCTGTTATAATGAAATAATGTTCTTTTTGTTCGATTTATGTAGTAAAAGACCTGTATTTCATAGAAAAAGATTATCTTTGCATACAAAAAGGACATTTATATGAATAGCAAACAACCTAAATTGATGGACTTGTCGCGCATGCGCGACATCATTACTCCGCATCTGCCGCAGATCAGCAAGAACGTGTTTTTCAACAACGAGCTTGCCATAGTTCACGGCGACCACTCCGTGTTTCAGCTGCTGATGCGCCACAAGCCTCCCTTCTCCATCAACGACCACCGTTTCGGCATAATATTAAGCGGCGAGGCTCACATGAACTTCAACCTGCAGGAGCGGCACATCACCGCCGGCACACTGGTGTATCTTGGTCCGGGCACCATCATCAATCCCATCAGACTGTCTGACGACCTGCAGATCTTCGGCATCGGACTGTTCTCTGACTTCCGCATGCCTTTCGCACATGGTCAGATGCCTTCCGCCTTCAACGGTCAGGTGCGCGACTTTCAGTTGCCTGTCGATGACGGCGACATCAGCATAGCGCAGCATATCATTGAAACCATCTGGCAGATAGTACACCATGACAAAGACTATAACCGTGACTGCGTGACGGCGCTCGCTGCTGCCTTGATGCACCACTATAACTCACTCTACCACCGCCATGCCGAGCACCAGCCGCCGCACTTTCGCGAGCAGACCATCTTCGATCGCTTCATACAGCTTGCCAACCAGCACTGTGCCGAGCACCACCATATAGGCTACTATGCCGAGCGCCTGTGCCTTACGGAGCGATACCTGGGCACCGTGGTAAGGCAGGCAAGCGGCATAACCGCAAAGGAGTGGATAGACCGCGCCATAGTGATGCGCATAAAGGTGGAACTGCGCCACACCGACAAGTCCGTGGCGCAGATTTCTGACGAGATGGGGTTCCCCAACCCTTCTTTCTTCAGCAAATACTTCAAGCGCCTCACCGGGATGACACCTGCGGCGTTCAAGAACTCGGAGTAGTATAGCCTAAAACCGCAATGAGGAAAAATAAGCGTTCTAAACCACACACAGATTTTTTCCAACTCGGATTTTTCAACCACTTCTTTTTTAGGTAACCACAAATGAACACGAATGAACACGAATTTTTCCTACCGGATGGGTAATTCGCAAATTTGTGTCCATCCGTGGTTAAAGTTCATGGTGGTTAAAATTCATGATGGCTAAAAATCTCTTTCCTCTTTGTTTTAAATGGGATGCCATAATAAGCGCTAAACCACACCCGGATTTTTCAATCTCTCTTTTAGGTAACCACGAATTTGCACGAATAGACACGAATTTTTCCTGCCGTACGGGTAATTCGTGCAAATTCGTGTCCATTCGTGGTTAAAGTTCATGGTGGCTAAGGTTCATGATGGTTAAAAATCTCTTTACTCTTTGTTTTATTGGTTTTCAATTCGCTTATTACATATTCTCGAGAACTTTTTGTATTTCCTGTTCTGATGCCTGATATCCATCGCCGTACTTGGCACGTCCTCGCTTTTCTGCAATGCAACGTGCCTCTTCCTTCTTTTTCTCTTTTTCCATCCATGTTTTAAGGTCTTGCTTGTCATATCGTCTAAGCCATGAAGACGTTAGCCGTGGGAAGACCTTCGTGTCTTTATCAATAATTATCTTCTCATGCGATTTCGGATTCTCTATTACGATGCGGTAGCCCGAAGCCTGCACAAAGGGTATCAGCCAACGCATATTCTTGTTCCATGCACTAACACCTTCTACCACATTGTCAGGAGTTTGGGGCGTAGAAGGTCTTGACATTTTCTCCATTTGGGAGGCTGCGAAATAGCGAGCTAGATTACGAGCAAAAAATGAAGGCATATATATTGATGTTTTTGAATGATTAAACGATTTGTGTAATTGTTTTACCTTGAGAGTCGGTAATCGTCAGGTGGCAACCTGTAAGCCGGAAAGCTTGGTTGATGCTGTAAAAGGGACTGTCACATGTATAGCGACCACTATCCTTTATCATCTTGGCAACTTTTTGACATTGCTGGAGTTCAGTACGCTTCTCATTATCTGTTGCCTCGTCGATAGCTTTGGTTATAGCCCTTTGAAACTCACTATCCCACTTGTCGCCATATTCGTCACGAACGACATCAGGTAATTCGTACATCTTGTGCAGAGCTTCTTTTCTTTTCTCGCGAGGCTTTCCATATAGCAAATGGTAAGCAAGGGCGCACAACACAATCATTAATGGAGACAAGAAGAATATTCCTGTACCAATCTCTCCCTTCAATAGTGCTTGTACACCACAAATCGGGAAGACAATTAGAAGAAAAAATACGAGTATTGCTTGCATCTTGTAATTTAATTTTTTTGTTAACTTATCACAATGGTATCAAAAAAGACTTTTATAGTTTTAACGGGGTTACCATAATAAGTGTTCTAAACTTAAAATAAAATTTTACAGATTTACGACTGACCAGGCGACTTCGCTCAGCCACTCGTCGCAGTTCCGAGAATGCCAATGTCTTCATAATCTTCTCTTGTTTTTTGCGTTATTTTTTGTTAAAAGATTGTGACAGAAATCGTTTATTTGCCCAAAACAATCTTCCATGAACCAGAAAATCTCAAAAAAGAATAGCACCAGATAAAACATTAGTGTCTTGAAATAACCATGACGGGCCACTAAATAGTGCCATCCTTCAGAAAAGCCCATGTCAGGCGTATCGTCATACCGACGACTACGCGGATCTTCTACATGAGGTACACTTTGAATATTCTCCTCCAACATAGTTCTTGCGTTTTTATACATTATACTTCCTGCTGCAAATTTACTAATTATTTTTGAATTAGCAATCATTATTTGGTTTTAAATGTTTTACATAATAAGTGCATAATAAGTGTTCTAAACAAAAGACTGTCGAACTGCTTATGGGTAACGCTGAATCGCTCCGTCACATAACGGACTGTACCCAGAAGCAGGAATCTGAATCGGTGTCCGTCGATGAGGTGAAGCAGGAACCTGAACAGGAAAAGACTGTTGGCAGGTCAAAGGGTTGGGGTATTTTATTCTGACTTAAGAGAGCCATTGCCAGAATAGCCTAATAATATCATCCCCAAACGTGTTTATCAGGATGTTTAGGTAGGGGACCGTCTGAATGTAATATGCAACACGCTCAAAAATAAATAAAATGTCCAGGAAAATCTGGAGAAGTTTAATTATTATCTTTCTCATATTTTTTTTTTTGAGAAAGATAAAACGCGTGAAATAAAAAATCAAGGGCAACCTAAAGGGCAAACGTTTAGGGAAGGTTTATAATCGCATTATAAGCCTTCCCTAATTCTTATCTTTGCTCGGTTTTTATAGATTATATGGAGTTATTTTGAGGTCGAAATCAGGTGCACTTTTTCTCGCACAAACAATCCGCACATAGCCTTTGCCCTCCTTTAATGCACGGAAGGCTTTTTTGATCTTATTCTTGTTGTAGAAATAGTGTGTCCATTTTTTGTTAATCCAAGCTGATTTATTGTTGTTATGGTCCACTTCCAGTCGATCATCTTTAAATTTGAATTCAAGCTTGTTGTCGTCATTATAGTAACCAAAAGTATAGAAGATACCATGACTTATCTCGTCATTCATTTCAAACGAGTCAAATTCTCCACTCTCTGTGATAATCTTAAACTCCCAATCTTCCCAATCGCGTAGGATAACGCTTCCAACTCCTTCTAAGTCATAGCGGTAAAATACACCGCCTTTCTCATCTTTCAGCTCGTCAGCTTCTATAGTTCCTGTACTCCATGTTCCTTGTGCACTTGCTGTCATCCCGGCGATTAGCATAAGCGCAATTGTAAATAGTTTCTTCATAATGCTATATTTTATTCTGAATATTTAACTCTCTTTTTTAACTCTGCCCCAGAAAGAACTTTCTTTGTTCCATTCATATATTCAATCGTAACAGATGAAAGACGGAATTTTTCCGCTATACTTGAATAAAATCTTGGATTTCCAAAGAAGTAAGTATGCCTGTGCCCATAAGAACTGTCATCCGAGGTTTTAGGGAAGGGGTCAATAGGACCAACACCTCTGTATTTCCACTCCGTGCTACCAGTGATTTCGTTTCGACATCTGTCACCAACTGCGTTTAGGAAGTATCCTCTAAAATAAACGTATTTGACTTTCTGTGAACTACAATTCGTGAAAGTGATATCAACTTCAATACCGCCAGCACTATCCATACTCCATCCGAAAATTTCGATAAATGCAGGTGTAAGAGCTTTGAGACGCGTTTTATATGGTAATAAACTGTTGCAAAGGTAGTTAAAATAATTTTAAAAACAAAATAAAATGCCGATTTTATTCGCAGAATAACTTTTACTCTATTCAACAGCATCAAATCAAAGCTATTCCAACATCAGCTTACGGCGCTGTCCTAACGAATAAGCAGATGTGGAAACAGATTGTAAGTGTAGAATGTATAATGTATAGGCGTAAATTAAAAAATACTGTTAAAACACTGTTAAAATGTGAAGTAATTGATGAAAAGTTCTTTTTTTTCGATAAAAACTAATACCTTTGCATGTGTAAATACTAATAACAGCACATTGGTATAAACTAATACCAATGTATACTGTAAAAACTAATAGTGTCACAAAGCATATACACTCTACCCGAAGCTTTGGCATTTTGTACTCCCGCGTACTTCAAGAAAAGTGCAGTAAATGCACGTACATGTCTTTTGATGGTTAATAGTGCTGATGAATGTAATTTTGGTCACCGCCGGTTACCCTTGGAGAATCATTGCTGTTGAAGAACGCGCTACATACATGGCTGCACTTGAAAAAGCAAGCATCGAGGGGGATATTACTGATTTTGCAAAGATTATCCTTCCGTAATTTATAGAACCCAGC
>JAEEHW010000068.1 GCA_016281055.1 Prevotella sp. | reverse complement strand
ATGCCAGATGGGTATTACGGCGCAGTCGGTGGATGTAAACACCCGACTGCAATACTTGAGTGGTACAGGATGTGACGACACCGTAGAGTGGGATTTCAAATGCTCTGACGGGCGTAAGGCCGGGGAATGGGCAAAAATTGCCGTTCCCTCCTGTTGGGAGTTGCAGGGATTCGGCACCTATCAATACGGTATGCGTTTCTACGGAAAGGCGACGCCCGAGGGTATTGCCGACGAGAAAGGACAGTACAAGACGGAGTTTACCCTGCCTCAGGAATGGGCAGGACAACAGATACAATTAGTGTTTGAGGCTGCCTTCACGGAAATCCATGTGCAGATTAATGGTCGCAAGGCAGGTAAAGGCACCTATCAAGGTGGATTTACCCGTCATACGATAGATATCTCTGACCGTGTATTCTTTGGAGCAAAAAAGAATCGTCTGGAAGTGGAGGTTTTGAAAGAGAGCACCAACCCGCAGGTCAACCTTGCCGAGCGACGTGCAGACTATTGGAACTTCGGCGGTATTTGGCGCCCTGTCTTCGTTATATCGAAACCATCCCATAATATTCAGCGCATGGCAATCAATGCCAAGGCTGACGGTCACTTCATGGCAGATGTATTCCTAAACAGAGCTTTGCCTGGCAGCACAGTAAGCGTCGATATTATAGACTCAAAGGGAAAGAAAGTCGCTACCAGTCCTGCCTTTACCACAGCCAGCGATATTGCCAAGATTGACTTCTGCGTCAAGAATCCAAAGTTATGGAATGCTGAACAACCCAACATGTATGCAGCGGTATTCACCCTCAAGGATGCACAGGGCAAGACCATTCATGTGGAACGCCAGAAGTTCGGGTTCCGTACAATAGAATACAGGCATCGCTATAACGGTGACAACGAGGACGGTCTTTTTATCAATGGTCAGAAGGTCATCATCAAGGGTGTCAACCGCCATTCGTTCCGGCCAGAGACGGGGCGTACGCTCTCCAAAGCAAAAAACATAGAAGACGTGCTCCTCATCAAGAGCATGAATATGAATGCCGTCAGACTGAGCCACTACCCTGCCGACCCGGAATTTCTGGATGCCTGTGACTCGTTAGGTCTGTATGTAGAATGTGAACAGCCAGGCTGGCATTGGGCACACGAAACGATAGTAGGCAGTCAGATAGTAGAAGAGATGGTAACGCGTGATGTCAATCACCCCAGTATCATCTTCTGGAGCAATGGTAATGAGGGAGGCTTTAACTATGAACTGGAGGCTGTCTTCACAAAACTTGACCCTCAGCAGCGTGTCGTCCTTTATCCTTGGGCTAACCGCAATGGTTTTGAAACCAAGCACTATCGCTCGTGGGGCGAGACGGCAGAGTATATGCGCCAGAAGGAGATATTTATGCCTACGGAGTTTCTGCATGGTCTTTATGACGGCGGACATGGCGCAGGGTTGAAGGACTACTGGGAACTGATGATGTCGAATCCACGTTGTGCCGGAGGCTTCCTGTGGGACTTGATGGACCAGGGCGTGGTACGTACAGACCAGAACAACATAGTCGACTGCGTAGGAAACTTCGGCGCTGACGGCATCGTGGGGCCACACATGGAGAAGGAAGGTTCTTATCATACCATACGCGAGGTATGGAGCCCTGTGCAGGTATTGCATTTTGAAAACAATGCCTTCACCATCAAGAACTGCTACAACTTTACTAACCTGAAAGACTGCCAGTTCAGCTACAGACTGCTCAACATGCCTGAATACGGAAGTACTGCAGTAAAGGTTATCAAGGAAGGCAAACTGGCCTCGCCCAACGTGGCACCAGGAGAGGAGACCAAGCTGAAGATAGAAAATACGAATGCAGATGTGATTGAGCTGACTGCTATCGATCCCGCTGGAAAGGAAATCTTTACATGGAGTCACAACACAAAGACAGGCAGTTTCAATAAGCTATATCTGAAAGAGAATACACAGAAGTATTCTTATACAGAGAACGACAACCAACTGACGATTCAAAATGGCTCTTGCCAGTATGTTTTCAGCAAGAAGACGGGTATGCTGATGGGGGTCAATGTGAATGGCAAAAAATTGTCGTTCTGCAACGGCCCACGCTTCGTAGCTGCAAAACGCTCTGACCGCTCTGACGACGGTTTCTATAACCATGACGACAAAGAGGCTTTCAATAAGAAAACGCAATATACAGAATATCCAGACCAAGGTGCTTTCGATGGCTTCACCTTCAGCGACAGCGCGTTGGTTGCCAACTATCTGCATGGTTCTGTTAATACGGTTACTTGGCATTTTCTCGCTGACGGCAGAGTATATCTGAATGTTGACTATTACTTTAATGGCGTGGTTGACCTGATGGGTATATGCTTCGACTATCCAGAGACTATGTTAAAAAGCAAGCAATGGGTGGGCAATGGTCCGTATCGCGTCTGGCAGAATCGTATGGAGGGTTCACAATATGGCTTTTGGCATAACGACTACAACGATCCCATACCTGGTGAGTCGTGGGAGTATCCTGAGTTCAAGGGCTACTTTGCAAATGTTGACTGGATGAAACTGAACACCAGCGAGGGAACCATTGGCATCTTGCCTTCTCCTGTTATGCAACAGCGTGCATATATAGGTGTCTATACCCCTCGTGATGGTCGCGACCACCTGCTCTACGAACTTCCAGAGACAGGCATATCCATCCTCAACGTCATTCCGGCTGTTCGCAATAAGGTGAACACCACAGACCTGAATGGTCCCAGCGCACAACCCTATTGGAGCAAGGGCAAAGGAAATATTGACGCCATCCTAAGATTTGATTAATATGAAGCGACTGATAACAATTGTCTTTGCCTTTTGCCTCGCGAGTTTATCGCAAGCTAACGACACCACGAAGCCCTGGACCTTCTGGTACTGGATGTATGGTGCCGTGTCAGAGGCGGGCATTAGGGCAGACTTGAAAGCGATGAAGGATGTGGGCTTAGGAGGTTGTTACCTCATGCCCATTCGTGGAGCAAAAGAACGTCCCGAATACCAAGGGTCAGCTGATGCCTTAAGTGAGGAATTTTGGCGCATGGCTGACTGTGCCCTTGCGCAGGCCGACAGTCTTGGATTGGGTGTGGGCATCCACGTATGTGATGGCTTTGCACTCGCTGGCGGTCCATGGATTTCGCCAGAAGAGTCGATGCAGAAAATCGTTTTCTGTGATACAGTAGTCAGTGGAGGCTTCCGACATTTCCGTATGTCAAAGCCTCAACACTACGATAACTATTATGAAGACATTGCCGTATATGCCATTCCCGTCACTGTGCCATTGGGTACTCCTAAGGGCGCTCTATCCTATTCCCCTGAGGCCACAATAAATGCGAAAGGTGTGCTATGCGCCGACGAGCCATGCTGGATACAATATGAGTTTGATAAACCTACTTTGGTGCGTAATATCGAGATAGAACCGTCAGGCACGAATATCCAGTGTCAGCGTTTTAAGGTAAGAGCTTCTGATGACGGCATTGCCTTCTACGACGTCAAACAACTCACCCCTCCCCGCCAGGGTTGGCAGAATACGGGT
>JAEEHW010000067.1 GCA_016281055.1 Prevotella sp. | reverse complement strand
TGAGCCATTGTTTAAGTTGATTCGTGAAATCTACGAACAGGGAAAACAGACTGCTCGCGATATGTATGGAGTAGAAGGGTGGGTATTGCATCATAATACTGACCAGTGGCGTATTACGGGACCTGTTGATCATGCCCAGACAGGGTTGTGGCCGATGGGAGCAGCTTGGCTCTGTCGTCATCTATGGGAACATTATCTCTATACGCAGGATAAGACATTCCTTCGTCAGTATTTCCCCATCATGCTCGATGCTGCACGCTTCTTCACGCAGACACTCGTAAAACATCCAACTATGGGCTATCTCGTGGTTTGCCCGGGAGAGTCACCTGAACACGGTGGCAAAGGTCGTCCCACACCCATGGATGCTGGCGTGACAATGGATAACCAGATTATCACAGATCTTTATAGCGAAGTGTTGGCTGCAGCCAAGGTTCTTGGTAATAACAACCCTTTGCTCTCAACTATCAGTGACCAACTGAAGCAGATACCACCCATGCAGATTGGCAGTTGGGGACAGTTGCAGGAGTGGCTTGACGACGTAGATGACCCAGAAGACGACCACCGACATTTCTCACACCTCTATGGAGTATATCCTTCTAATCAGATTTCACCATTCCGCACCCCCGACCTCTTTGAGGCTGCAAAAAAGTCACTCGATGCCCGTGGCGACGTTTCTACAGGCTGGTCGATGGGCTGGAAGGTATGCTCATGGGCTCGTTTTCTCGACGGAGAGCATGCTTACAAACTCATCAAGGACCAGCTGACGTTGACTGACGACATGTTTATCATCTATGGTGGGAAGAAACAGCATGGCGGTACCTATCCTAACATGTTTGACGCCCACCCACCATTCCAGATTGACGGTAACTTCGGCTGTACGGCAGGTATTGCCGAGATGTTGATGCAGAGTCACGATGGTTTTATCTATCTCTTGCCTGCCCTCCCTACAGTATGGAAGGACGGTAGCGTGAAGGGACTTGTGGCCCGTGGCGGTTATGAGATAGATATTGACTGGAAAGGCGGCAAACTCGTCAAGGCCGTCATTCGTTCGAAACAGGGAGGCATCTGCAAGCTACGCTCTAACACCCCTTTGAAGGGTAAGGGCCTTAAGAAGACAAAGAATGCAAATATATATGAGTTAAAGACAGTCGCTAATCAGGAATATACAGTATATTAAAATATGAAGAAACTATTGATGATATTAAGCCTCATTGTGCTGACACTGTCAGCACAGGCAGGTAAACCATGGGAAAACGGTAAGTTGAAGGTGTCAGATAACCAGCGTTATCTGCAATTTGAAAACGGACAACCTTTCTTTTGGTTGGGCGAAACAGGTTGGCTATTGCCAGAGCGCCTGGACAGGGCAGAGGCAGAATGGTATCTGCAAAGCTGTGCGAAGGCAGGCTATAATGTAGTGCAGGTGCAAACCATCGATGGTGTTCCTGCTTACAATATCTATGGCCAGATGTCGAATATTGACGGCTGGAACTTCAAGAATATAAATCAGAAGGGTGTCTATGGCTATTGGGACCATCTGGACTATATCATCGACCTTGCAGAACAGAATGGCATCTACATCGGTATGGTTTGCATCTGGGGCGGTCTTGTCAAGGAAGGAAAACTGAGCGTGGAGGACGCTAAGAAATATGGTACTTTCCTCGCCAACCGCTATAAGAACAAACCAAACATCATCTGGTTTATGGGGGGAGACATTCAGGGCGACATCAAGTCTGAGGTATGGGAAACACTGGCTACCACCATCAAGTCGATAGACAAGAACCATCTGATGACCTATCATCCCCGTGGACGTTATACCTCTGCAAAGTGGTGGTCAAAGGCTTCATGGATGGATTTCCATACCTTCCAGAGCGGACACCGTAAGTACGGACAACGGATGGGTAATGCAGACTATCCCATTCCAGACAATACGGAGGAGGATAACTGGATGTATGTTGACTCTACGTGGAAGTATAATCCCATAAAGCCTGTATTGGATGCAGAACCTTCCTACGAAGATATCCCTATGGGACTGCATGATGCTAACGAACCACGCTGGCAGGATTATGATGTGCGCCGATATGCCTACTGGAGCGTGTTTGCAGGCAGTTGCGGACATACCTACGGACATAACGCCATCATGCAGATGCTGAAGCCTGGATATCCCACCAGCTATGGAGATGCAGGTGATGTGAAGGCGTGGTATCAGGGACTCAAAGACCCTGGATATAACCAGATGCAATACTTGAAGCGACTCATGTTGTCTTTCCCTTATTTCGAGCGTGTGCCAGACCAAAGCATTATATTGGAGAATGGCGAGAAATACAATCGGCTTATCGCCACCCGAGGCAACGACTATTTGTTGGTTTACAACTATAACAACAATAGCATGAAGCTCGACCTCACGAAGATAAGCGGTGCCAAGAAGAATGTGTGGTGGATGACGGCATCCACAGGTAAGTTAGAATATCTTGGCGAGTATGACAACAAGGTGTGCACCTTCAGCTATCACCCCCAAAGAGCAAGGGTGGAAGACGGTGTCCTCATTGCTGTTGACAGCACGAAAGACTATTTGAAGACAGACCAAACGGAGTTGTCGCCTGATGGTTACAAAGCAAAGGAAAGGGACCTCAATGAATAAAATACTGACGACACTCTTCATTTTCTGTATCTCCATCATCCCTTCTTCTGCCCAATCGGTTGCGGGATTTTTCCCACTGGAAGGAAGTGGGCGCGTCATCTACAACTTCAACGATGGCTGGCACTACCTGCTGGGTGATGCCAAGGGAGCTGAAGCCGTTGATTATGACGACTCCGCATGGGATGTCGTCAGTACTCCTCATACGGCACGGTTAGAGCCATCAGAGGTTAGCGGATGCCGCAACTATCAGGGTGTCTGCTGGTATCGTAAGCAATTTGTGGTACCCACTGACCTGCAGGGCAAGGAGATAACCATACATTTCGAGGCCATCATGGGTAAGCAAGAGGTATATGTCAACGGACGATTAGTCAAGCAGCACCTCGGTGGTTATCTCCCTGTCACCATCGACCTGTCAAAAGAGGGCGTGAAGGCTGGCGACAAGTGCCTTGTTGCCGTTAAGGCAGACAACAGCGATGACAAAAGCTATCCTCCGGGAAAAAAGCAAACACAGCTCGACTTTGCTTATCATGGCGGTATGTATCGTGACGTGTGGCTGATAGGCAAGTCGCACATACATATTACTGATGCGATAGAGCGTGGACAGGTGGCTGGCGGCGGTGTCTTTCTACACTATAACGATATTTCTGAAAAGTCTGCTGGTATCTCAGCCGACGTTGAAGTGGAAGGTAATGGCACCGTGAGTGTTATAGCACG
>JAEEHW010000066.1 GCA_016281055.1 Prevotella sp. | reverse complement strand
TCCACTATGCTTCAGACTGCGGTAGCAAAGGTACTAACTTTAGTCCAAAAAGCCAAGAAAACGGCAGAAAAAGTCATCCTGCAATTTGAGCTATTGAATACCTACTACTCAAAATCATCCTGCAAAATGAGCTATACGCCTTTTTCAACTAAACTGATACCAATTTTACAGTTTATGAAACAGCACCGTAAAAGCTATCATATTACCCTGTAAAAGCTATCATATTACATGGTAAAAGCTATCGTATTACAGTGTAATATGATAGCTTTTACAACGCCCTCGCTAAACTCTTAAAAATTAAACCATTGTCAACAGTATTCCTTGGCCTCTGAAAATACAAATTACAGTTTTTTGGTTTTTCCAGTTAGAAAGGACGGAAATCATGGGGAACATAATTTTCAAACGTCTGGCATACCTGCGATGAGAAATTCTGTCCCATCATCACCAGTTTCTCTATCATACCTTCCGGCAACTTCGCCAACTGACTTGGTTCATGAATCCCCTCCCTATACAACTCATAGCAGAAGCCTGCATTGAAATTGTCACCAGCACCGATTGTGCTTACTGTCGTTATGGGCTTTGCAGGATGAAAGGTATGATGACAGGGAGTGAACACCTGCACCGGCTGGTCTGCATCTGTGTATATGAACACGTCACATAACTCCCGAATATTTTTTTCATATATATCCACCGGGTCATCGCTCTGAAAAAGCAACGAGAAATCCTCACGCGAACCACGTACCACCGTTGCCATACGCATATTCTCTATTATAGAAGGCATTACTACTGGCAGGTCTTTCAAATGCGACGAACGGAAATTGACATCATAATATATTATCGCCCCGACATCATGGGCACGATTGAGTATGCCACTGACACATTCACGCACCTTTGGGTTGATAGCGAAGTATGAACCAAACAGCACTATATCTCCTGCGTTTATCTCAGGCATCAGAGGGGGCATATTAAGGGCATCATGCATCTTGTAGAACTGATATTCCGCATCATTGCGTTCATTGAGGAACGCAAGCGATACATGCGATTGTGAACCAGCATGACGATACACATACTTTGTATCCACATTATTGTCGCAGAGGAACTGCGTGACAATGTCACCTACACGGTCATCACCAACCTCCGTAACCATATTGCACGGCACACCGCAGCGTCCCAGCGATATGACTGCATTGAATGCCGAACCGCCCGGCACGGCTCTCTGTGGCTGATTGTCACGAAAAATAATATCAAATACGGTTTCACCCAATCCTATGATTTTCTGCATCTTTGTCATAAAGGTTTTATATACCCTGAATCATTCATGGAATTAATGTTATTCTCTGCGAGGCACCATAAATCACCATAAAAGCCATAAATTATTTCATAAATTAAATTTGTGGAAGAATTAATGACAATCGATGAAAATTTTTGGTACGCCGTAGGCAAAGATAAATTTCCGTGAATTATGTAGGATAGAGAAAGTAATCGAAAACAGAGTACCTTCTCACAAATTAAAAAAGAACCCCTTGGAGGAAATCTCCAAGGGGTCTTTATTTAAATCAACTAAGATTTTCTTTTGTTGAAGTCCTTTTCAAGGATTACTTGCTGAGATCCTTGAAGAGAGCGATACGCTTGAACTCAGCCTCGATATCGTCAGCACCTTCGCCTACCATTACACCCTTACCAACGGTAGTGATGCGGTCAGCAGAAATCTTGTACTTCTTAACGAGCATGTCCTTAACAGCGTTAGCACGAGCCTCAGAGAGGATCTGGTTCTTCTGAGCGTCACCTTCTGGAGAAGCGTAACCAGAGATCTCAAGCTTAGAAGCAGAGTTCTTCTTCATGTACTTAGCGATGAGGTCAACAGTCTGCTGCTGGTTCTTGTCGATAACTGACTTACCAACCTGGAACACAACTGGTGGCATGTAAGCCTCAGTCTTAGTCTCCTTCTTAACAACTGCTGGCTTAGCCTCGCAGTCAGCAAGAGCCTTCTTCAGCTGAGCGATCTGAGCGTCCTTAGCGGCAGCAGCAGCCTTAGCTGCGTCAGCCTCTGCACGTGCAGCGTTGATCTTTGCGTTGAGAGCGTCGATCTCAGACTGGTCACGGAGCTGCTCCTTAGCGAAGTTGTGAGTTCCGTTAGAAGTCATGAACTTGTAGTTAACACCAGCCTTCAGAGCAAGACCAGACTTACCCATGTCATACTTCAAGATGTCAGCAGGATCATGAGAAGTGAGAGACCAGTTCATTGTTGGCTCGAGGTAAACCTGCCACTGCTTGTCAGAACCGAAGTTGTAAGCGAAGTCAGCACCTACCTTGCTAACAAGTGAAGAAACATTCTGGCCAAAGCCGAAGCCCCACTGATGACCGAAACCACCAACAGCGATGATTTCAAAAGCACGTGGCTGACCATTGTAACCTGCGAAGAGGTTCATCAGGTTAGCAGTTGCCAAACCATAAACGTCAACAGCCTGAACGAAAGTCTTGGAGTTGTAAGCGCGGTTTGTGCTGAAATAAGCAGTACCTTCAACAGCTGCACCGAGAACGGTTGTGAAGTTCTTACCTACACGGATACCTGCGTTAGGAACGAAAGTGCTGAAAGCCTTTGTAAGACCGAACTTGTTGTCCTTTACGCTTGTCAGTGCGCCACCATTAACACCTACATAGATGTTGTCCTGAGCTTTAGAAGCTGTGATAACAGTTCTTGGCTCTGCGCTTGCAGTTGCTACCATAGCAGCAGCTGCGATAAACATTGCAATCTTTTTCATTGTTTAATTAAATAATAAAAAATGTAGTTAAAATTATCTTTGCTTTATCTATTAATGCTTTAATATATCCTAAGATTTATACCTTCATTGGCTAATATCCACAGTTGCGAAATCAGCATTTTCGTGTGCAAAATTACTGTAAACCTTTGAAATGTACAAAAGTTTTCAGCGTTATCATTCTTTTTATATTCTTTTTCTTGATAAATGTCAATTATTAGCATTTTCTTTTTTGTGTATTGCTGATTTTTCAGTAACTTTGCATCAAATTGCAGTCTTTAACAAGGCTGAAATACACCTAATTTGACAAAATTTCTACACATTATTATATATAAAAGTGAATACATTAAAAAAAATCCTACCAGACGTACTGATTGTACTGCTTTTCGCAGTCATTTCATTCGCTTATTTCTATCCTGCCGACACTGAAGGCAGAATTCTCTACCGTCATGATTCATCTGCCGGCCGCGGCATGGGCGAAGAGGCCCGCGAATACAAGGAGCGCACCGGCGAAACAACCCGTTGGACAAACGCCATTTTCGGCGGTATGCCTACTTACCAGTCGGCACCGTCATACGACTCCACACACACCCTGTCATATGCCATGAACGCATATCACCTGTGGCTGCCAGAGAATGTGTGGTATGTATTTGTGTACCTGCTGGGATTCTATATCCTGTTGAGAGCGTTTGATTTCCGCTGGTATCTTGCCACACTGGGCGCCATAGTATGGGCGTTCAGCAGTTATTTCTTCATCATCATAGCAGCCGGACACATCTGGAAGGTAATAGCATTGGCATACCTGCCGCCTATGATTGCCGGCATACTCCTGGCGTACCGGGGAAAATATCTTGCAGGATTGGCAGTAACAGGCATCTTCACTGCGTTTGAGATTAATGCAAACCATGTGCAGATGACATACTACTATATGTTTATAATCCTGTTCCTCATAATTGGATTCTTCATCAGTGCCATCAAGCACAAGCGCCTCATGCAGTTTGTAAAAGCAAGCGCTGTATGCCTCGTGGCAGGAGTGCTTGGAGTGCTCGTTAACGTCTCTAACCTCTACCACACATGGGAATACCAGAAGGAGTCAATGCGCGGCAAGAGCGAACTGGTGAAGAAGAACACCAAGAACCAGACGTCAAGTGGTCTGGAGCGCGACTACATAACCCAATGGAGCTATGGCATAGACGAGACGTGGACACTGCTTGTGCCAAACACGAAAGGTGGTTCATCGATGTCTCCTGTAAGCCAGTCAACAGCTGCGCAGGAGAAGGCCGACCCGATGTATATGCAGATATACCAGCAGATGGGACAGTATTGGGGTGAGCAGCCAGGCACGTCAGGTCCAGTATACGTAGGTGCATTTGTATTGATGCTCTTCATCCTTGGACTTTTCATTGTCAAAGGCTCCATAAAGTGGGCGTTGCTTGCAGCCACAATATTAAGTGTAATGCTGTCATGGGGCCACAACATGATGTGGCTCACCGACCTGTTCATTGACTACTGTCCGATGTATGCGAAGTTCCGCACCGTGGCATCAATACTTGTTATAGCTGAGTTCACCATACCATTGCTCGGTATGCTGGCACTGAAGAAGGTCATCGACGAGCCAGACTGCGTGAAGACTACGATAAAAGGTAAGAAAGTAAACTGGCTGTATGTCAGCTTCGCACTGACTGGTGGCATTGCGCTGCTGTTTGCCATCGCGCCGACACTGTTCTTCGACTCATTCGTATCCGAGGCTGAGCAGCGTGCACTCAGCGGCATCCCTGCCGACCAACTCGCTCCGCTGATGTCTAACCTTAAGGAAATACGCGTGGCAACATTCACTTCTGACTGCTGGCGTTCGTTCTTCATCATCCTCGTCTGCACTGCAGCAGTGATGATATACCGCATGAAGAAACTGAATGCAGTAGCAACAGTATGTATCATTGCAGCAGTATGTCTGTTCGACATGTGGCAGGTGAACAAACGCTACCTGAACGATGACATGTTCGTCAGCAACACGTTGCGCACTGCACCTATAGAGCCAACTGAGACTGACAAACTGATACTTCAGGACAAGACGCTCGACTACCGTGTACTGAACCTTGCATCAAACACGTTCAATGAGAACGAAACCAGCTATTTCCACAAGTCAGTAGGTGGCTACCACGCTGCCAAGCTGCGCCGGTATCAGGAGCTCATCGAGACTCACATCTCAAAAGAGATGCAGCAGGGTTTCTCTGCAATAGCTCAGGCCAACGGTGACATGACACAGGTGAAGGGCGACAGTCTGATGCCTGTGATAAACATGCTCAACACTCGTTACCTCATCCTGCCATTGCAAGACAACAAGACCATGCCACTGCTCAACCCATACGCCTTGGGTAATGCATGGTTCGTCAACGAAGTGAAGTACGTAGGCAGCGCCAACGAGGAACTTGATGCCCTTGGAAAGATGAACCTGCGCTCCTCTGCAGTAGCCGACAAGCAGTTTGAAGGCACACTGGGCAAGAGCAGCGCCACCGACAGCACATCAAAGGTGACACTGACAAAGTACGAACCTAACGAACTGCACTACGATGTAGATTCAAAGAACGGCGGCGTCATCGTGTTCTCCGAGATATACTACCCCGGATGGACATGCACCGTTGACAACGAACCTGTGGAAGTGGGACGTGTGAACTATGTACTTCGCGCCATCAACGTAAAGCCCGGCAAGCACAAGGTGATGATGGAATTCCGTCCGCAGTCGCTGGCGACAACCGAAAGCGTAGCATACGTGTCACTCGCATTGCTTGTACTGGCGGTGATTGCATCAGCCGTTTTGGCTTTAATTAAAAAGAAGAAAAACGACAAACAACGCGTTTCTGCAGAATAATATTGGTATTCCTGACACTTTGCACCATGCCATGCCTTGCAAAGACATGGAACCTGCAGGTGTCAGGCAACCAAACGCTGACATACACCTACTGGGACCACATGGACTACATCGTGGAAGAAGCAGAGCGCAACGGCAAACTGGAATATCTCGGTGAATACAAGGACGGCAGACACGCTGCTGACCACGAAAGCCGAGAGCGTACTCATTGCCATAGACACTGAAAAAGATTACATAAATACACAACAACAAAACATTCTGCACAACGACATCGAAAAGACAAGGACCTCACTGAGTGATTAAAAAAACGTCATTAATGGGTAAAAATCAAACCAATAACAGTAAAAAGCACCTGCGATGTTTCACGAATAAAAATTAAATTGTAATTTTACGACCCGAAAGAAACAAATCGCTAAAAACAACTTACCTATTAATTAACGAAAACTAAAAAAATAATCATGAAGAAAACATTACTGACAATCATCACACTTGTAACCTTCTGTCTTTGTGCAAACGCAGGAGAATGGGCTAATATATGTGCCGGCAAGAAAGGTGCAACATGGTATGCCAGCGCAGAAGCTCAAGCATTAGCCGACAAGGTCCTGGACATTCAGAAGAACAATGGTGGTTGGATGAAGAACATTGAGGTGAGTACCATGTCTGACTCAGACTACAACACACTGAAATCCGCATCCTCAAAAGCAGAGCATTCATGCCTCGACAACGTTGCAACGACACAGGAGATGCGTTTCCTTGCAAAGGTATATCAGGGCTGTAAGGTGGAGAAATACCGTGAATCATTCCTCAAGGCTCTCAACATGATTCTCACAGCGCAGATGAAAGTGGGCGGATGGGGACAGTACTGGCCACGCAGCGGCAATGGCAGTTACCAGGACTATATCACCTTCAACGACGACCTCATGACCAACGTGCTGAAGATTCTGCGCGACATCTATGAGAACAAGGGTGACTTTGCCGACATCGCTGACGAGACAACACGCGAGAAGTGCCGGGCAGCCTTCGACCGCGGTCTGCAATGCATCATCAAGTGTCAGGTTGACGACAACGGCACGCCTGCCGCATGGTGCGCACAGCACGACACCATAGACTACCTTCCTACCGAAGGTCGTCCACATGAGTTGCCTTCCATCAGCGGCTACGAATCGGCTGCGCTACTTTCGTTCCTCATGAGTGTAGAGAACCCCTCAGAGGAGTTGCAGAACACCATCACCACCGCCATTGAGTGGCTCAGCGAACACACATACATGAAAAATGCGAAGATAGCAGATTACACTAACAATAACGGCGAGGCTGACCGTCACATAGTCAGCGCTACCAACAGCGACGTGTGGGCACGTTTTATACAAATTGGTGGTGCAAGCGGACAGAAGATATACAACAAACTGTTCACCAAGCTGCAGAACCGCAACAAGAAGCGCAGTTACACGCAGAACGGCACTACATACACCTATACCGAGTATGAGATAGCCAAGAACTCATACGATGCCACAAAGGCCTACCAGCCCATCTATGCCATCTATAGCGACACAATACAGCACCTCTACTATCGTTTCCTTTACAACTATGAGGATGCCGACTCCATCACCGACTGGAAGGGTTGCGAGGTTCCCACATCGCTCAACGCATTGCGCCGCACCAGTTACCAGTTTCTCGGTTCATGGTGCTACAACACCATCCACACCGAGTATCCTGCTTGGAAACAGAAGATGGACATCATCAACAATGCCAGCGATGCGACTGCATACGAACTGTCCAATGGAACGAACACTGGTACCAATACTGGCGCATTATATAATTTCAAAGATGGATTTAGCATAGGTAACAACAATGGTTCTAAAAATTACAGTACAGGCAAGAACAATACCGTGAAATATACGCAAGGTGTAACATACACCATTAATATTCCTGCAAATACGGCTGTAACAAAGGTTACCTTCTACGGCTATGACAACTATACCGGCACCAACTCCTACATAAGTAGCCTTAACGGTGTAAACTATAGTACTACAGACTATGTCTTTCCTCAGAAAGAAACAGCAGAAAGTGATGGCATATACACCACACAGACCATAACATTAAACACTCCTGCCACAGGCTCGCTGCCTTTCGTCCTCGGCGGAAAGCAAACATGTCTCATCATCACCGTATATACTGTAGAAACCACCGGCGTAGAGAACATCTATGCCCTTGATGCGACCAACGGCAAACCAATCAAGTACATTAAAAACAACAAACTCACAATAAACAAGAACGGCAAGACATTCGATGCCGTAGGAAAAGAATTATAAATATGAAATACGCATTAGTTACAGGAGGCTCACGCGGACTGGGCCGCGCCATCTGCATCAAACTTGCTGAGCAGGGCATACCAGTAGTAATAAACTATCAGTCAAGCGACGCTGCCGCTGAGGAGGTAAAAAGCCTCTGCGAACAGTTGGGCGTCAGTGCCGAACTGATGAAGTGCGACGTCAGCAACATGGAGGCTGTCGATGCAGCACTCGACAAATGGGATGCAGAGCACCCTGATGACTATATTGCATATCTTGTGAACAACGCCGGCATACGCCGCGACAACATGATGTTTATGATGCCGGCAGAAGACTGGCATGCTGTACTCAACACCTCGCTCGATGCCCTCTACTACGTCACTCGCAAGGTTCTGCCAAAGATGATGATGCGCCGCCACGGTGGAAGCATCGTCAACATGGCGTCGCTCTCCGGTCTGAAAGGACTGCCAGGCCAGACCAACTACAGTGCCACAAAGGCTGGTATCATCGGCGCCACGAAAGCCCTCGCACAGGAAGTTGCGGCACGCAACGTGACCGTAAATGCCGTAGCACCGGGTTTCATCGAAAGCGACATGACAAAAGACCTTGACGTTGACACACTGAAACAACAGGTACCGTGCAAGCGTTTCGGCAAACCCGAGGAGGTTGCCGACCTCGTATGCTTCCTTCTCTCAGACAAGGCACAGTATATCACCGGCGAGGTAGTTTCCATCAACGGCGGACTGTACACATAAAGTATCATACAATACGTTACAAAGGCGCAGCCATCTTTCGTGGCTGCGCCTTTGTAATATATGGAGTCGAAACTTCTCTTACGCCATACCCATAAGGCGGGTATCCGTTGCAAGGCATATCTCACGTGCCATGTCGTTCAAAGAATGAAAACATGCATAGTCGGAATCCCCCTTTATCTGCCATGGCGTCAGGATCAGCAGACGTCCTGCGGCACACGCATAGAATCGTCTCTGCGGTGGTTTCCAGTACTCTGTGATGGGTTCTTTCTGTAAAAGGATAAGAGGAAGCCGTTCCGTTAAAGCCGCATTGACAACGCCCTGCTCGCCCTTTGATATACCGGGAGTCACAAGTACAGCCCCCTCCTCTGCACGCTGAAGCAGTCCGTTCTTCTCTTTTTCATACTCAGGAGTAAGATGCGTAGGCGTACCCTGCACTGTCTTGCGATGGAAGAACACCTGCAGTTTGTCCGGGTTCTTCAATAGAAAGAGATTACCAAAGGCTGCATACTCACGTCCTTGTATCCACAGATGCAGGCGGCGTTGCATTAGGTTTGGCAATTCCTCCCTAAGCCTTGCCCTGAAAGGATTCTCGTCCATGTACCGGCAAATATTCTCAAGCGTTCCCTCTCCCATGACGATGCGATCGTGATACCCCTTCTCAAAAAGGACAGGGCGCAAGCCAGAGGGAGAGGCCTCTGGCACAGTGCTACCAGCCACTGTGCCTTGTGCATTTCCCGTCACTGTGCCCTGCGTTTCTTGCGTTTCTTCAATTACCGTGCCCTGTGTTTCTCCAATTACCGTGCCCTGTGCTTCTCCAATTACTGTGCCCTGTGCTTCTCCAATTACTGTGCCCTGTGCTTCTCCACAGGGTTTCTCCTCGTCCTGCAGTTTCCACCATGCCCGGGTGCATCCCGTTTTAAATCCACGAACGACATGCCCCAGATGCTTCCCTTTTGGCAAACTGCTCTTTACTCTCACCAGGAGATGTATGTGGTCTGGCATCAATGCCACCTTCCACACCTCTGTCATAGGATAGAAGCGTGAAATCTTTGCCACCTCATCATTGAGAACCATTGAGCCCAAAGCGGAGCATTGCAGATGAGGATATTCCGTCGTTCCCTTCTTGCCTCTCGTATGCCCCACAATACGGCCAAACACACGCAACCGCCCTTCCGTCACCATCGTAATCATATATATACCGGGACGGCTGTAATCGTGAAAATGCGCTCTGCGATGTCCGTTATGCTTGGTTTCCTCTGGTGTAAGCCCTGCGGCTATCATTTCTTCTCGTGTCATGCCTTGTTACTTCCTTGTTGTATTAACGCCACAAAGTTACTACTTTTTCACCAAATGCAAGAAAGAACAAAGACATTTTCTTTTCAAATCCGAAATTATTACCTTATGTCCGAACACAGAAAAGGCCTTCAATTTTTGTTCTAAATCACCACAGTTTAGAAAACTCATTTTAAGCAAGAGTAAAAGGGGTAGGTGGACTAACATCCCACAAAAGGGGTACAATGCGACAGAGAGGCTGTAAACCGCCTTCTCGACGGTGGGCATTTTTCAAAAAAATGACAATAACGCAAAAAAGGCACGTTTTAGTACTTTTTACAGACTAAAACGTGCCTTTTTATGTTGTAAAAGCATTGATTTTGCAGTGTAATAGCTACCAGATAGCAGTGTAAAAGGATAGCTTTTACATTGTAATATGATAGCTATTACTGTGCGTTAAGAAAACTTTACATTTCGCGGTTGTTCTATTTCTCCACTCCGAGAGGATGTCAAAGCAGTTTTACCTTTACCGCCTTGCCGGCATAATTGATGGTTTTCGTCTGTCCGTTTGACAGCTTCACGATAAAGGTGCGATTCTCTGACATTCCGTTGTAACTGCCTGTTCTATTTCCGATTTTCAGTGTACGGGTCTTGTCTATCCACTCCATCGGAATCTCGGAATACTGTCCGCGCTCGTAGTTGTAGTTGTCACCCTCGTCTTCATACAGCACGAACCTGGCGTTCTTTCCTGCGTAGATGTTCAGTGTCACCTCCCTGCCTATCTGTGCTGCGGAGTATTCTGTCACCGGCGCCGTGGGGATGATGCTTCCAGCACGTACATAGAGCGGGAAGGTGTCTATCGTCACCGGTGCCTTCAGTGTTTGTCCGCCGGTGTATTCCTTGCCTGTCCAGTAGTCTATCCATGTCGCACCTTTAGGAAGATACACGTCACGACTCGTGGCATGAGCCTCTGTCACAGGGCATACGAGGAACGCCGGGCCAAGCATGTATTCGTCCTTTATGTCGAGGACGTTTGCATCACCGGCAAAGTCGAAGGCAAGCATACGCGCCATGGTGTAGTTGCTGTGTGTTGTCCATCCCGCCATGCTATATAGATAAGGTATCATCTCATAGCGCAGGTTTATCATCTTCAAGATGGCATCGTAGTATGGTGTGCCGGGCTCGCCGAACTGCCATATCTCGCGCGGTGTGTCGGTGCCGTGACTGCGCAGCATTGGAAGGAATGTGCCCCACTGGAACATGCGCGTGTAGTATTCGCGGTATTCCGGGTCGCGCACTCCCTGCGGAAACTCTCCCTTGTTGAACCAGCGGCGGTCGTTCTTCGTGAAGAACGAGCCTACGTCCACCGTCCAGTACGGACAGCCCGTAGCCATGAAGTTCAGTCCGGCAGGTATCTGCTGGCGGAACGACTTCCACGAAGCATGTGTGTCGCCGTTCCATGTAATGGTGGCATAGCGCTGCTGACCAGCGTATGAACTTCTTGTGAGGTTGAGCACACGCTTCTCCTGTGCGATGCCGCTGGCAAGGAGTGAATCCTGCTTCAAACGCTGGTTTTCATATATTCCCATGGCATGATAGAGGGAATAGAGTGAACTGCGCTCTGCACCGAGGGCATCGGAAAGGATGTCCTGATTCTTGTGCCAGCGTTCCTCCTGACTGTCCCAGCCATAGTCGCCCAGTCCCCATGTCCAGTCACCGTCAAGGGGTTCCGAACAGTCGCACCACCATGCATCGAAGCCTTTGGAGAAGAACTCATGGTTGACGTATGACCAGTAATACTTGCGTGCATCCGCATTGAAGGCATCATACACGGAGTGTTCCAGCATATAGCCACGCTGCTTGAAGTCGTCGGCCTGCGGACAATACTGCGGGTTGGGCCAGATGCTGACCATCAGCTTCGCATTCATGGCATGCACGGAGTCGGCAAGGGCCTTGGGATTGGGATAGAACTTCGGATCCATCTTCATATACCCCCACCCTTGCGGCCAGTAGTTCCAGTCCTGCACTATCATGTCGATAGGCACATGACGGCGGCGGTATTCGCCCAGCGTGCGCAGTATGTCGTCGGAACTGACGTAGCGTTCCTTCGACTGCGTATAGCCGAACATATAGCGCGGCATCATCGGGCACTCGCCCGTCAGGTATCTGTATTGCTTGACCACCGCATCCATGTTTTCGCCTGCCATGAAGTAATAGTCCATCTGCTTGGCAGCCTCAAACTCGATATAGTCGTCCTGCATCTTCATGGCACAGCCGGCATCAAAGAGCAAGCCGTATCCCCTGGTGGAGTTGAGCACGGGAATCATTGCCTTGAGGTTGTGTTGGGTGAGATACATAGTCTTGCCACGCAGGTTCATGTAGTCCTCCATGTGCGAACCGAGTCCGTAGAGAGCCTCATCGTCCTGCCAACTGAAATGGTTGCGGTAGCGCCAACTGCGGCCTATGGTGTCGCGCCTTATTTCGTCCTTGACGGTAATCTTACCGTTGGCGGTCTCCACGATACGCGCGGAAGCATCGTCATAGATGATGCGCTCCTGCACCACATGCTCAAAGTCGCGGGGCTTGTCGGTGCGCTCCGACAGCAACACCCTACCCGACTTTCTGTCGCGGAAGGTCAGTGCGCCGCTCCTTTTGTCTATCTCGACAATAAGGCTGTCGCTGGTCATGCGCACCACTTCTTTCCCTATTTTCGTCTTTACCACCACATCATGCGGCAGTTCACGCTTCAGGCATACGCCAGTGGCATTACCCTGCAACTTTCCGTCGGCGGAGAAACTAACGTTTACAATGTCTGCGGTGATGAACGTCACCGACAGTTTTCCGCCGTCAAACGGCAAAACGAAATTTCTTGCCAGCATCACCGATGCACTTGCAAGAAACATTAGCATAATGAAAAGTTTCTTCATTGAAAATCAATTATTCTTTCTTTTTTTATCTGTCCAAGTGTATTGTCACGACATTTGCAATGCCGCCTTTATATACTGGATGCTCAATTTGTTTTACATCGTATTTTTCACCATCAATTTCTATTGACTCACATATCGGATAATAAGTATTTTCAACTTTACATGTTGCTGCACCCCATTTTGCAATTAAACGATGTACTTCATCATCACTAAACAAAGCCGGGAATCTTAATTCATAAGTCAGGGTTTCATATTCAAATATCCCCGTGGCTATGCAATCACTCTCCAGATACCATTTCCCATTTTTCGCCAAAGCCATGTAGAGTTGTACTTCATAAGCTCTTTGATACCCTTTGACCTTTTTTTCATCCGATAAATACTTGACAGACATCTTATAATCATCTGAACAGAATTCTGCGTAATAAGCCTGTTCCTTCGGTGCGTTTGTCGGAGACCATTTTGCCATATCAAGCAGTTCATAACATAAATCCTTTCCTCCAATGCCCTCAACATAGAAATAAAGTGAAAAACGCATTCCTTCTGGTCCCAACGTCTTGTCCCACCCATCTCTATCACATGAAGATACACCTATAATTATAGACACTACAAACAATGAGAGAGTGAGAACCTTTACTGTAAAAAACTTATTCATAATTCATTATACTTATAGTTTATTGTTTACTCTGTTGTACTTTTTAATTAGTATCTTGAAATATAGAAATTCATTCTAGAGTGTTCAAAATCCCCATTGCCAGAATTATCCATGTATTGATTATCATAGGAATAAGCATTGCCAGAATTTGTTTCATTAAAAATGAACCACCCATTACAGTATCCATACCATCCCCAGTTCATGTGAAGATAAAGGTATGACGAGCCGCCAAACTCATACGGTCTATCTATAGAATACCATCCGGGAACAAATGTCCCATTGCCATAGGGTTGCCATTCTGTGAAAAGCTGCAATTTGTTCTCTGTTCTTTCATTTGCTCCATCACATACCCAGTAATGACTATTTCCTATATAGGACAGTGAACCTGGCAATACAGAAAAATTATCATCATTACCCAACATTATAACAGGTCTTTTCCCACCAAATATTTCTTGAGAGACTCTTTGATAATCTTCGTCATCACTTGTTGAAACATTGTATCCAAAACTACGAATTCCGTCTTCCATCCCACCAGGTGTGGTGTAAACTATCCCAAAAAATACACTTGTATCAGTTCTATCATATACCAATCTGATTAAAGTTGCATTATCAGAATCATATTGGGGGAATATATCTATTTTACTCCAATCAAAATCGTATCCATTTAATGAAAGACTTTTGGGATACTTATAATAATTCATAACTTGGGCTAATGCTATAGGACCACAACCCGTTACATGACCATCACACTTTTTATTATATGGAGAATCCTGCCCCCATTTGGTTGACAGCAGTGGACCTACCTGTCTTCTTATAGTGCATATTCTCCATCCTATGACAGAACCATTTATAGGAGAATGATTATATTCTGCACTATAACATAAATTCTGATATATAGCAGAAAAGCCTGCTTCTTCAAAAGCTTGACGGGCATAAGACAACGGAGCGAAATACCATCCGTCATTTCCTATAGGATATCCTGAAGAATTAGCTTGACTCATGAGTTCCTCACAACGCATATAGCACGCTATCTCTGCAGGAGACGGGTCACCTCCACTCCTTGTCGTTGCCTTTTCCCTCACCACTGAAGAGCTTTTATGTGCACCATCTATATTTTCCCACGAATTACGCATTTTTATTTTTACAGAGTCTGCTAATTCCTCACTTGATGCGACTGCATTTTTGGTATCATCTATCCATTCTTTCACTTCTGGAATGTCAGATGACAAATCAAATTCCCCCTCATCGGAATATGCCAGAATTGGCAGGTAATTCTTAGAAGCCCCGACAATAACAAATCCTCCTTCTGGATAGTTGAACACATACATGGCAGGAGAATCTTCCGCATTCAAGGTATTTACTGTTGCAGTATTAGTACTTGAACGAGTAAGCCCCTTCTTGTTTGGCAAAGTACTGAAGAAGGTATTTGCTGTTTCTTTTGCCTTTTCTAATGACACAAACGGATTTGAATCATCTTCATTAAATTCTTTTTTTTCCGAAAGGATGTCATCTGTTATATAGCTCTCATCGTATTGATTACATGCTGTAAACAGACACATTGCCAACATTGCTTTTGTTAGTATTTTCATTCTGTGTTTATTTTAAAAAAATTATTATTAAATTCATTACATTTACTTAACCTTGCTGTTCTTCTCAATGGTCCAATCCTTGCGCTTCAGTATTCCGCAATTCTTGCCCTTGAACATCTTGGCGGCGTTGTTGTCGCCCTTCAACTGCCAGTCGAGCCATGCAACTGCAGGGATTGAGAACTCACCACCGTGCGGCTGACGATAGGTGCCGCCGTGACCTACGGGATAGTTGATGGCTATTGCAGGCACGTGGTTAATACGGTGGAAGTCGTCCATGCCGTTCTTGTAGGCAATGTCAGTCTCACCACCGAGGATGTAGATGACTGGTGTGTGGATGTCCTTCAGCTTATCCTTACCCGGCATAGGCATGTTAGGCATGGCAATGCTTGGGTCGAGGAACAGTCCACTGTTGCATATCATCAGTGCAGTGATGCGCTTGTCGGCACAGTTGAAGAGGCTCTGCAGACCACCGCACGACATGCCTGCCACGCAGATGTTCTTAGTGTCAACCTTGCCATAGAACGGACTGTTCTTGTCATTGTTCTGTGCGATAATCCAGTCTATCGACTCTATCTGCTGCTCCGGCTTAGACATCTCGCCACGATATGGCGTGTCACCCTCAGGGATATAGCCCGTTGCAAGAACGATGTAGCCGTGTGAGGCAATCTCGTTGAGGAAACGATAATGCTCCCAAGGAGAGTTAGTGCATGCGCCGTTGCCCCATACGAGTACGGGAAGAGGGTTCTTGTTGTTGAACTTAGACATATCCGCTGGCATGAACACGGTATGGGCATCAAAGCCATCAAACTCCTGCATCACTGCCTTGTAATCACCAGTGCCGCCGTCCTCAACCGTAACGGAACTTGTAACGTCGCCCTTCTTGAGAGGTTCCATCTGCCACCAGTCAAAGTTGAAGAGGTTCTTCTTCTGAAGTCGGCCGCCCTTGAACGCGAAATAGAGGTCATGCTTGCCGTTCACCGGCTCAAGCACGGTAGTGAACTCACGATATTTGAACTGTGTATTGGTAACCGTCACATTGCCGATGACCTTGCCTTCTACACCGTCAATGCGTATCTCTATCTTGCCACCCTCAAGGAGAGCAGAACAAGAAGCCGTGAACTTAATCTTGCCTTTGTCCCTGCCGAAGTCAACGCCACGTAGCTGGATGTACTCGCCATCGTCAATGTTCGTGACAAAGAGAGTAGGATTCCAAGGGCCGGAAGGATTCTCGCGTGTAGTGCGGAGTCCGTAGCCCCATGCCATTGTCTCAGCCTCAACACGGCGGTAAGGATTGAACGAGCCAACCTGACTGAGCTTACAATGCAGGAAGTATGGAAGTTCCTGAATCGTTCCGTCCTCATTATATGTCATCTCTGCTGCCGACACGCTGCGCTGCTCTGCATGCGCACTCGTCTCCATGCGGTAGATGTCGTAGTTGAGTCCGAAGCAATACGACTTACCCTTGAAGTCGATGATACCAGGATGGTTGCCTCGAGTCTGAGGTGTATGGTTCATGATATGTCCCTTGTATTCCCACGGGCCGGTAGCCTTGTCGCTCATGGCATAGCCGATACCCTCAGGACAGCATGTGGAAGCGAATGCCATGTAGTATTTCTTCTGTCCCTTTGCATTCTTGCGGCTCCAGAACCAAGGGCCTTCCTGATAGTCCTTGATTTTCGGATGCTCTACGATGTCGCCGGAATAAGAAATCATGTCCTCGTTGAGCTTAACCATGTAGAGATTAGGATTGCCCCAATACATGTAAGCCTGGCCGTCGTCGTCAATCCACACCGTTGGGTCAATGTCATACCAATGGTCCTTCTGCCACACAAGCGGCTTGCCAAGAGGGTCTTTGAACGGACCGTAGGGAGAGTCTGCCACAAGCACGCCTATTCCATTGCCGTGGATAGGACAGTACATGTACCACTTGCCGTTACGTTCGATAACCTGTTCTGCCCATGCGCCATTGTCGCCCTTATACCACTTGAAGTTACGGAGCGAAGCCACTGCGCCGTGGTCTTCCCAGTTCACCATGTCGGTGGAAGTATAGAGCAGCCAGTCCTTCATAAGGAAACCACCTGCGCCCTCCTCGTCATGAGTAGTATATAGATACACCGTGTCGCCATGCACATAAGGTGCAGGGTCTGCAGTGTATTTCGTCTGAATGATTGGTAGATTGAGTTGCTGGGCATCAGCTGTTGAGAATACTCCCAACGCCATGCATAAACCTAATAAATGTTTCATTGTTTTCTTATTTCAATATTTTTATTCCGTTGCTAATGTAGATACCTGGTCTCAGTTGCTTTGATGTCACAGGGCGACCCTGCAGGTCATATATCTTAGAGTCATTCTTCTTAGCCACATCAACGGTCTGTGTGATACCGTCGGCTGGCAGTTCGAGAGGAATGAATGTCTCCTGCGAATTGATGGTAGCATACACATCGAATGGATTGAGCACCGACTGGCTCTCCACACGCTGGAAGCCCCACTGTCCGTCCTGCTGTGCCAACACATAGTCACCGGCAAACAACTGTACTGGAGTGTAGGTGCCACGCAGTTTGTCAGCTATCGGTGACTTGGCAAATGACACTTCGCCCTCACCGCTGAACACCACCGTGCCTGGCTCGTCAGTCACTACAAGCACCGGAGTGTGAGCAGGTATGGCATCAATCTGTGTCAATGTCTGGTCGTCAGCTATGCTGTATGCCGTCACACCCTGTGGCACTGCGGCAGCGAATGGCAGCATAAGCAGACGACAGCCTTCTATCTGTGCAGTGAATGTTGCCTCACTTGCCATGAAGGAATGGAGCGGACGGAATGTACCGCCGTCGGCAGTGAGTACAAGATTGCTGCAGGTACCGTTCTGTATGATGTTAGCACCTGTTGCCGTGCTGTTTTCTGGAAGCCAAACCACACGGTTTGTACCCTGCAACCACGGATACTCCGACGGAACATCCGTACATGCCGTCATGTCAATACTTGTGCAACGAGCATCAGAGGTATAGTCAAGCACATTGCCGTCATCCTCCACATACGCGCCGCTCAGCGTTGCAGCGTATGTTGCACCGAAACCATTGTCAAGATAAACATCACCAAATGTAAACGTAAGTATAGATGACCAGTTGTCGTTTGACAGTGACATCAGTCCCTTGCATCCATTTGGCAGTGCTGCCGGTGTCAAGTCGAAGATCATGCTGAAGTCATCTTTGCGACTCACGTCAACCACTCCATAATTATGTGTAGATGTGACTCCCTTTGAATTAATGAAGCGGAGTGTGGTCTCCGATGAATTGTAATTCATTGTAGATGACACCTTCTTCACATTAAACACCAGTCGGCTGTAGCGGTCATCCAGCGATACATAGCCGTTTGACGAACTTGTATTCGCTGATATAAGCGGATTGCTATGGTCAAGAGTAGCGGTTGCACCACTCAACTTATATTTCGTACCGAAACCAGTCTTGGTAGTTATCATATCATCTATGCGGTCGAAACATGTTTTTGTGCCTGTCATATTTGACACCTGACGCTCACGGCTCTTCACAAACAGCACCGTGCTGACGCTGTTCGACGGAACACTAACGACTGGACGGCAGGTCTCAGCATCGAGAGTCAACGTCGTAAGTTTCTTGTTATAACTGCTTGTAGTGCAGTAGAACTTGCCATACTGTGTATAGAAAGGCAGGTCCATTGTCATCTCTACTGAGTTAGCTGCATCATTAGCCATAACGACCACCACTGTGTCACCCGTCTGCGAAAGGTAAGCAGAACCTTCCAGACCTGCAGCACTGAGATCGGCATCAACGCGTGTCATGCCTGTCACATGCTTTGCAAAGTGTGCCATGATGTAGCCGCGTTTGGTTATTGTGCCACTCGACGTACCATTAGTTCCGTCGCCCAACATGGCGTAGTAGCGCTTGGAAGCATAGTGAATCCATGCGTTGAAATCGCCGAGCATGCACGTATTGATGGCACGGAAGAAGTTGAAGAAGTCTTTTGTAAAATCGAAATCACGGGCAGTCGGCTGATTCTCATTCCAGTTGATGAGATATTCCGTCATCCATATCTCCTTGCCCTTTGCAGCAAGGTTCTTGTATGACGAACCTATTCCGCCATACTGGTGACCGCCGTAGATGTCGAAGCCTGCAAGCACATCGGCATTGTTCAGCGCATTGGCATAGTGGTCGCTGGCTCCCACGGACTCCGGTGCTATCACCAGACAGCTGATGCTGGCACCGTATGTCTTTACGAAATTTGCTATTTGCTCTGGAGTCCACTTACAACCGGCATATTTACAATCCATATCGGGTTCATTCTGTATTGATATGGCATCCAGTTCCACGCCGTTATTGCGCAGATACTGTACATAAGCCTCCAGATACTGCGCATAGTCAGGCCAGTTCTCTTCTTTCAGGCTTCCCCATTCGCCGCTGGCGTTCACGGCATCGCTACTGCCATTGGTCTTCCATTCCGCAGGCTGTCCCCACGGTGAGGCGAACACTATGAGTCCCATCTGCTTTGCAAGCTTTGCCGTATTCAGCGACTGACTCCAATAGTTCTTGCCTATGGGGATATATAGACGCATGATGTTGCAGCCCAGGGTACTCGTTGAGCCCCACACTTTCTTGATTTCTGCTTCTGTCATGTGACCGTAGCCGAAACTCGGTGAGCATACAAAGCCGCCGAAACCAGTAATACGCTGGTGGGTCTTTGTGGCATCAATTCTTACAGTGGTTTGTGCCGTCGCATTAGTAAACGACAAGCATGAAATGATGATTGATAAGCTTAAAAGGATTTTTTTCATTGTTTGTAGTTAGTTGTTTATGCACCATGCACAATTATTTGCGAACAGCGTTGAGGAAGTTAACCATCTTCTGTAAGTTCTCTTCGCTGTACATACCCATACCGTGTCCGCCCTCAGGCACGAATGTAGCTTCTGTTTTCACGCCTGCAGCCTGCAACAACTCATAGAACTTCCGTCCCTGACAGCATGGCACCACATTGTCCTTCTCACCATGGAAGATGATAACCGGTGGATCATTCTTGTCAATGTAGGTGGTGGCACTCAGACTGAGATACTTGTCTGGTTCTTTGTCCAACTTTGAATTAAGCAATACGTCCTCCGGACTGTCTGCGCCCATTGTCATATGCTCACCACAGTCCATAGCTGTCAGGTCAATAGGTCCAGACCAGTCGCATGCAGCATTTACTGCGCTGCTTTCCTTGGTATAGTTTCCCAAATCGCCTTCCAGGTCTATATCAACGGTTCCCACCTTCATCTTTTTGGTGCCGCTGGTGGTGGCAGCAGTAGAGGCGAGATGGCCACCGCTTGAGAAACCACTGGTAGCCACGAACGACGGGTCGAACTTATATTTCTTTGCCTCACCACGCACAAAACGTATCACGGCACGTATGTCGTGAATCTGTGCCGGCCACTTGGCATCACCACTTGAACGGTGGTTTGGGCACACTACGGCATAGCCGGCATCGAGCAGAGCCTTGACTATTGTGCCGAGGTCTGCGGCACCCTTGCTGCTGTTGCTAAACCATGCACTGCCATAGACATGTATCACCACTGGATAACTGGCAGCTTCTTTCTTCGGCAGGTATATGTCACAAGTATGATAAGCCTTGTCATCACCTGCGTAGTTTACGTTCTTCCACTCCTGGCTGGTTTCCAAATTCACCTGTGGCATCTGGAAGCCACCGAAGCCTCCTGCCGGCTGCGCCATAGTCACGGCGGTCAGACACGGCATGATAATCGAAAGTAAAATTTTATTCATGTCTTAATGATTGATATTACAAAGGTTTTTCTATAAATTCTTAAAAACAGACGCAAAGGTAATCTAAAAAAATATATTTACAAAAAAATGATGTTTACTTTTTATATGGAAAATGTTTCTTCTTTGTCCATGAGCGTAAAAAACCGCCAAAATCAGTCATCCGACTCCATCTGTTTGCGAGCCGTTTCACTGATAGCTGCCCCATAGCCAGTCAATGCCGCAAAGGGTGCAAACTGTGCCGCACGGTTACACATTGACATACGCGGATGGTGTTTGGGTTCATAATGTGGCAGGTTTATGATATCTTCGTAACTGTCTGTCATGCCTTATGTCCTCCTATCTGTTCGTTTCGTTCCTTAGCCGTCGCCCCATCCTCAAAGTTCAGTCCCTTGAGGATAGCATTTTTTCCATACCTCTGCTTTATTGCCAGTTGCGCTTCCTGCACACGTCTTTCTTTGTCGAGTGCCGCCTGCTCCTTCCGTTCTTTTTCCCTCAATGCCTCATAGTCAGTAAACAGATTCAGCTGCTCCGGCATCTTTTTACTGTTGACGGATGTTTCGTCCACAACATGGTTGACCGTTATGTTGAGTCTTCGTATCAGCAAGTCCTTGTTGACCACCCGGTCATACACATCCAGTACTGCCTTCGTTATCAGTTTTGACGAAGATGTCTGTCTGTTAAGGTTAGCTGTTCCATGAACATGTTTCGGCACCTGACGTCCATAATGGTCTGTCACCACCTCACCGTGATATTTGGCACTAATTTCCGGGTTGGCCAGGCTTTCCCTGTCATAGCCCACACTTACTATGACCTGACCTGCCACCAGGCGGTTAGCCACGAGCTTCAGTGCCATCTGGTCAGCCATTTCATGTATCACCACGCGCGCCTTCTTACAGTCGTACGGACTTTGCAGCACTTGTCCGCTGCTGAAGGAGTTAGTCTCTGGCCTGTAAGCCTTCACTGCTTCCATAGTGCATGGTTCCCATCCCCATGCGTGGTCTATCAGCAACTCGGCATTCACACCGAACAGACGATACAGCAGTCCCTCGTTCTTCACCGACATCCGCGCAAGTTTTCCCATGGTATCAATGCCGTACACCGCCAGTTTGTCGGCTATGCCACGCCCCACACGCCAGAATTTCGTGATTGGGCGGTAGTCCCACAACTGCTGTCTGTATGACATCTCATCCAGTTCTGCTATACGTACGCCATCCTTGTCTGCAGGCGATTTCTTAGCCATGATGTCCATGGCAACCTTGCACAGATACATATTGGTGCCTATGCCGGCCGTTGCCGTAATACCCGTCCTGGCGAGAACGTCACGAATCATCCTCATGGCAAGCTCATGGGCCGTCATCTTATATGTGTCCAGATATGCCGTCACATCCATAAACACCTCGTCGATGCTATAGACATGTATGTCTTCCGGTGCTATGTATTTCAGGTATGTCTCATATACCTTTGTGCTTACCTCTATATAATGTGCCATCCGCGGCGGTGCGGCTATGTAGTCGAGTTCCAGTTCTGGATGTGCCCTCACCTCTGGGTCGTCATACGACTTTCCCGTCATTCTCCATCCCGCCTGTCGTCTGCGCTCTTCGTTTATATTGCGTACTCTCTGAACCACCTCGAACAATCTGGCACGCCCTCCTATCCCATATGCTTTCAGCGACGGTGACACTGCCAGGCAGATAGTCTTGTCTGTTCTGCTCACATCTGCCACGACGAGATTCGTGGTCAGTGGGTCAAGCCCCCTGTCCACACACTCCACCGAAGCATAGAATGACTTCAGGTCGATGGCAATATATGTTCGCTGGTTATTCATTTGTCAACGCCACCGCAACACGCACGTTTCTTTTTCTGTGCAAAGATACACAAAATTTTGAAATATGCAAAACGACAGACCACATTAACCCCTATTGACGAAGAAAAAACACCTCTGACGGAAATACAATTTTGTGAACAAATGACGCATGACAAAAAAGTGCAAAAGAGATGTTAAATTTATTAACAATGTAAAATACACAGGTCGCACGTGACAAAAGTCATGAGATATAGGCAACAATTATGAATCATGCATTATGAATTATGCATTAAAACGGGTGCTTTTATGGTGTAAAAAGGATGCTATTAGGTGGTAAAAGATGCCATATTACAATGTAATATGCATCATATTACAATTACAACCGATTGCCGCAAAAACAAAATTTGGCGTAAGATGTTTTATACTAACATCTTACGCCAAATTAAAATGCTTGCGATATTTGAGAGCAAAATTGCAGTTGGTGATTTCTATCGCAAGGAAAAGGCAGTTAAAAACGATTTCCGATGCGTCATTTGTTCACAAATCACCCCACCTATACTATGTAGCGTTTCAGCACAGGACCCTGCAAAAGTCACATCAAAGTGAAGCCCCCACTAAAACTGCTGGAAGAAGTCGTTGCCCTTGTCGTCAACGAGGATAAATGCCGGGAAGTTCTCCACGCGTATCTTCCAGATGGCCTCCATGCCGAGCTCAGGATACTCCACGCACTCAATGCTCTTGATGTTGCTTGAGGAAAGGAAAGCTGCAGGACCGCCGATGGAACCGAGGTAGAATCCGCCGTGCTTCTTGCAGGCGTCGGTCACCACTTGTGTGCGGTTGCCCTTTGCTATCATTATCAGCGAGCCGCCGTTGTCCTGGAACTCATCGGTGTATGGGTCCATACGGTTAGCTGTGGTCGGTCCCATAGAACCGCACGGCATACCCTGCGGAGTCTTTGCCGGTCCGGCATAGAGCACCGGATGGTCCTTGAAGTACTGCGGCATGCCCTCGCCTGCATCAAGGCGTGCCTTGATCTTGGCATGTGCTATGTCGCGTGCCACGATGATTGTGCCGTTAAGGCTCACGCGGGTTGACACAGGATACTTCGACAGTTCCTTGCAGACCTCAGAGATTGGCTGGTCAAGGTTTATCTGTATGGCATCGCCCTCGCCTGCCTGGCGCAGTGCCTCAGGTATGAGCTCGTATGGTTTGTCGTCCATCTTCTCAATCCAGATGCCGTCCTTGTTTATCTTAGCCTTTATGTTGCGGTCGGCAGAGCATGACACGCCCAGTCCTATAGGGCATGATGCGCCGTGGCGTGGCAGGCGTACCACACGCACGTCATGGGCAAAGGCAGTGCCGCCGAACTGTGCTCCGAAACCTATCTTCTTTGCTTCCTCAAGCAGTTGCTTCTCCAGTTCCACGTCGCGGAATGCGCGGCCGGTCTCGTCACCCGTGGTAGGCAGAGAGTCATAGAACTTTGTTGATGCGAGCTTGACGGTCAGCAGGTTCTTCTCTGCCGATGTGCCGCCGATGACGAAGGCGATGTGATAAGGAGGACATGCTGCAGTGCCGAGGCTCTTCATCTTCTCCACGAGGAACGGTACGAGCGTGCCGGGATTCTGTATGCGTGCCTTGGTCTCCTGATACAGGTATGTCTTGTTGGCAGAGCCGCCGCCTTTTACCACACAGAGGAAGCGGTACTCCATGCCGTGCGTTGCCTCGATGTCAATCTGCGCAGGGAGGTTGCAGCGCGTGTTTACCTCGTTATACATGTCCAGAGGCGCATTCTGCGAATAGCGCAGGTTGTCCTCGGTATATGTGTTGTAAACGCCCTTGGCAAGCGGTTCCTCATCCTCGAATCCGGTCCACACCTGCTGGCCCTTCTCGCCGTGGATGATTGCCGTGCCGGTGTCCTGACAGAAAGGCAGCTGTCCCTTGCAAGCCACCTCTGCGTTGCGCAGCATGGTGAGAGCCACGTACTTGTCATTGTCTGAAGCCTGCGGGTCGTTGAGGATGGCCGCCACCTTCTCGTTGTGCTCGCGGCGGAGCATGAAGTTCACGTCGTGGAAAGCCTGCGTGGTGAGCAGTTCCAGGGCCTCTTTCGTAACTTTGAGGATTGGTGTGCCCTCAAAGTCGCCTACGCTTACGCCTTCCTTCGATATGAGGCGGTACTCTGTTTTGTCTTCGCCAAGCTGAAACATTGGCGCATACTTGAATTCTACGTTTGCCATAATGCTTTTGTATATGATGTTTTATTATTTTTCTATCAATGCAACGGCGTATGCCGACATACCCTCCTTGCGACCAGTGAAACCCAGTTTCTCCGTCGTAGTGGCCTTGATGCTTATATTGTCGATGTCGATCTGCATTACGTCAGCAAGACATTGTTTCATTGCCTCGACATGCGGATTGAGCTTTGGCTGCTCAGCACACACGGTACAGTCGATGTTGCCCACACGATATCCTTTGGTGGCTATGAGAGCGACAGTCTTGCGAAGCAGTATCTTAGAGTCGATACCGTCAGTGTCGGCCGACGTGTCTGGAAAGTGGTAGCCGATGTCGCGCATATTGGCGGCACCGAGCAGTGCGTCGCAGATGGCATGTATGAGCACATCGGCATCGCTGTGTCCTAATAGTCCGTGAGTGTGCGAAATCTTTATCCCACCGAGCCAGAGGTCCCTGCCCTCAACCAACTGGTGGACGTCATAACCCATTCCTACGCGTATCATCTGAAAAAGAATGTTATGTGTTTATATATTGTTTTTATCAGCCCGTAATGACGATGCATGACATTAAACCGTTCCATCAGTGAGGCACGGTGATTTTTTGCCGTCATGCCACCCTCAAGGAAACGGCAAAGCGTCATATGGGTGTTGAGGTTCGACAGATTCTCTGCCTCGGCGGTTTTCATGATGCGTATGCACCAATCCACATCGGCGGAGAAACGATAGTCAGTGTTATATGCCACACGCTTGGCAATCTCCGTATTTGCGTAGAAAGCCTGATGGCACACCAACATTCCGTTGCTGAACGAACGCCATGTAAGAACCTCTGGTGGTCTCAGACGGCGCATGCCAAGAGAATGACCATTGTCATCTACAAGTTCGGTGTCACCGTATATCACTCCATATTCGCCATCCGCTGCCTTTGCCGCCAACTGTTTCAATGTATCAGGGCCATACAACTTGTCACCGGCATTTAGGAATACAAGATATTTGCCGGTGGCGAGCCCGATGCCTTTGTTCATGGCATAGTAAAGACCACCGTCCTTCTCGCTCACCACAACGATGCCATGCCTATGCTCCGACTGGCGGTATTGCTCCACCATAGCCATGGTGTCGTCAGAGGATGCACCGTCAACAATTACATGCTCTACATCGTCATACGACTGTTCCCTGACACTGGCAAGAGTGCCGGCCAGAACCGTTGCGGCATTATATGTGCAAGTGATTACAGTAATTGTCATTTAGGTGCAAAGTTAATATTTTTTTTCTTGGCTGACAAGAAAAAGCAAAAAGAAAAAACAAAAGAATACACCATTAATTTGCTCATTTCATTTTTTATTAGTAATTTTGCACCTTGTAATATATGTGTATTATGGCAAACACTAACGAACAGTTCAAAGAGGCCATGAGCCTCTGCCGGGACATATTTTCAAAGAAGCTGTACGACTACAAGCCCTCATGGCGCATGTTGCGTCCAGCATCACTGACCGACCAGTTGTTCATAAAGGCTAAACGCATCAGGACACTGGAAGTGACGGGAGAATCGCTCGTGGGCGAAGGCATACTGCCAGAGTTCATGGCATTGATAAACTATGGCATCGTAGGACTGATACAACTTGCCAAAGGGTATGCCGACAAAGTGGACATGACCAACGACGAAGCCATGGCATTGTATGACAGCTACGCCATGCAGTGTCTCGAACTGATGCAAAAGAAAAACCACGACTACGGAGAGGCGTGGCGTGACATGCGTGTATCGTCGTACACAGACATAATACTGACAAAATTAGAGAGGATAAAAGAGATAGAGGACAAGAACGGATTGACCACTGTCAGTGAGGGCATCGACTCAAACTACATGGACATCATTAACTACTCCGTGTTTGCGGTGATAAAGCTGGGCGAGAAGTGAAGATACGCACGTTCATAGCATCGCTTTGCGTCAACATCGCACGCCTCGTGGTTGGCCTGACGTTCATATTCTCCGGATTCGTCAAGGCAGTGGACCCACTTGGCACGGTGTACAAACTGCAGGACTATGCCGAAGCCGTAGGTTTGACATCAATAGCGCCATCACTTATATGGGGGCAGGACGGAAGCGGCAGCTGGCTGCTGACAGCGCTGTCCATAGCATTGTCGCTCTTCGAGTTCTCACTGGGCATAGCAATGCTGTTCGCCATGAAGCGCAAGCAGACGACAAGGACGACACTGGCATTCATGATTGTAATGACATGCATCACAGTGTGGATATATATAGCCAACCCCGTGAGCGACTGCGGATGCTTCGGCGATGCCATAAGGCTGACAAACGGACAGACATTGCTGAAAAACATAGTGCTGACAGCCCTTACTGTTCTTACCGTGATATGGTGGGAACGTATGCCAAGACTTATCAGCCACAGCAACCGATGGATAGTGCTGCACTATTCTGCATGCTTCATACTGGTGGTTGCAGCTTTGTCGCTGTACCATTTGCCTCTGTTCGACTTTAGGCCATATCACATAGGAGCAGACATAAAAAAAGGCATGGAAATACCGGAAGGGGCTGAGCAACCGGAGTTCAAGACGACGTTCATAATGGAGAAAAATGGTGAGCGACGTGAATTTGGACTCGATGACTACCCTGACTCCACATGGACATTCATAGACTCCAAGTCCGAGTTAATCAAAGCAGGTTATGAACCGCCAATCCATGATTTCACAATAGAACGTGTGGAGGACGGCGAAGACCTGACAGACAGCATACTGTCGGCAAAAGGCTATACATTCCTGCTGGTGGCGCCACATTTGGAACAGGCAGACGACACGTACCTCGGCCATATAAATGAAATTTATGACTATGCCAAGACAAACGGATACGGTTTCTTCTGTCTTACGGCAAGCGGAGAAAAAGGCATAAGCCACTGGATAAATATCACAGGAGCTGAATATCCTTTCTGCAATACAGACGAGACAACGCTGAAGACAATCGTACGCAGCAACCCCGGACTACTGCTGTTGAAAGGCAGTATGGTGGTAGGAAAATGGAGCCACCGCAACATTCCGGTAGAGGAGATAGAGAAAGGAGAACGGATAACAGAGAAGTCAACCCTGTTGCCACAAGAAGACCTGGTGTCAATGAAACTGGCACGCATCATGATGTGGTATGTATTGCCACTGTTACTGCTGACGCTGATAGATAGATTATTTAACATATTCAATCATTTTACACATAAAACACAAAAGAAAAAAATGGCAAAGAAAATTGTTGCAGGCAACTGGAAAATGAACAAGAACCTGCAGGAGGGCGTAGCTCTCGCTAAGGAACTCACAGAGGTAGTAAAGAACCCTAACTGCGGTGTAATCATTTGCACACCGTTCATCCACCTCGCAAGTGTGGCTGAAATCGTTAAAGGCTCTGCCATCGAACTCGGTGCTGAGAACTGCGCAGACAAGGCTTCTGGTGCTTTCACCGGTGAGGTTTCTGCTGAGATGGTTAAGTCAACAGGTGCACAGTATGTAATCCTCGGCCACTCTGAGCGTCGTGAGTACTACAATGAGACTCCGGAAATTCTGAAGGAGAAGGTGCAGCTGGCTCTGGCTAACGGTCTGAAGGTTATCTTCTGCATCGGCGAGTCTCTGGCTGAGCGCGAGGCTAACAAGCAGAACGAGGTTGTGAAGGCTGAGCTGCAGGGTTCTGTATTCAACCTCACCGCTGAGGAGTGGAAGAACATCGTTATCGCTTACGAGCCAATCTGGGCTATCGGCACAGGCAAGACCGCTACTGCTGACCAGGCTGAGGAGATTCACGCTTACATCCGCTCTTGCGTAGCTGAGGTTTACGGTGCCGAGGTTGCTGCTGATACAACTATCCTCTATGGTGGTTCTTGCAAGGCTTCTAACGCTCCTGAGCTGTTCGCTAAGCCTGACATCGACGGTGGTCTCATTGGCGGTGCTTCACTGAAGGCTGCTGACTTCAAGGGAATCATCGACGCTTGGAACTAATCAATAAGAATAAAGAATTAAAGAATGAAGAACGAAGAATTAAACATAAAACTAAAGTCTGATATGATGCCGAAACAGAATGAGAAGAGTTCTGTTCGGAGAATGATGGGATTGATAGTGATATTGATTCTTCATTCTTCATTCTTAACTCTTCATTCGTCTGCACAGACCTTTACCGACCGTCTCCGCCAATATGAAGACGGCAAGGGGCGCGTCACCATAACACAGTCTGCAGAAGTAGAGGATCTGGTAAACAATGCAGTATTAGTACCCAGACAACAACCTGCTCCACAACAGCAGCAGGGAACACAGCAGAACCAGCCAGCACAACAAAGACAGACACAGCAATATGTACAGCCACAAAGTCAGACTGTGCAGTCACAAACTCCTGATGTTCCAAGCATTCCAAGAACATCAACTACCCCAAGCACACAAAACAACAATACGTCAACAAATGTAAAACCTCAGCAACAGCAACAAAATACTGATACTGAGGAAACAACTGTCGACACGCGCAAAAAGGTAATAAAAGGAGGACACAAAGTACAGGGATACCGTGTGCAGGTATTCTCTGGCGGTAACTCACGCACCGACCGCCAAAAAGCTGAACGCATAGGTGCAACAATGAAGTCGCACTTCCCTGACCAACCAGTATATGTGCACTTCTACTCACCATCATGGAAATGCCGCATGGGTAACTACCGCACGGCAGAAGAAGCACGACTTATACTGTCGCAGGTGAAGCAACTGGGATACAGCAGCGCATGTATCGTCAAAGGTACAATCACAGTACCATGATAGGTTTGCCGAAAAACTAAGAACAAAAAAAGAAATGCTATGAAGTTCATATCATGGAATGTCAACGGGCTTCGCGCCTGTGCTGGAAAAGGATTTGCTGACACATTTGACAACCTTAACGCAGATTTCTTCTGTCTGCAGGAAACAAAGATGCAGGAGGGACAGCTCGACCTTTCCTTTATTGGCTATCAATCATACTGGAATTATGCAGAGAAGAAAGGATATAGCGGAACAGCAATATACACCAGGCACACTCCTTTGAATGTATTTTATGGCATGGGCACAGTGAATGCTGACAACAGCATTTCGTATGACAATGACAACATACACAACCATGAAGGACGTGTAATAACACTCGAATACGAGAATTTCTATCTCATCAACGTGTATGTACCAAATGCGCAGGACGGATTACGACGTCTTGACTATCGCATGACGTGGGAGGACGATTTCCTCACATACATCAAAGCACTTGACACTAAGAAAACGGTCATATTCTGCGGCGACCTGAACGTAGCACACAATGACATCGATTTGAAGAACCCCAAGACCAACCACAAGAACCCCGGATTCACAGACGAGGAACGAGAAAAATTCTCCGACATACTGTCATCTGGATTCAAAGACACCTTCCGCACATTACACCCGGAAGAACAAACATACTCATGGTGGTCATACCGATTCCATGCCAGAGAAAAGAACGTAGGATGGCGCATAGACTATTTCGTTGTTTCCGACCGCCTTATGCCACAAGTCAAGTCAGCAGGCATCCATACAGACATCATGGGATCCGATCATTGTCCTGTGGAACTCATAATAGATTTATGACAACGACATGGCACAGATGGGATAAAACAAGACGGAATAAAATAAAAGAGAGCCTTCCTTCATTCATCGGGAGGCTCTCTTCGTTTTTGTTATCCTTTTACTTTTACCTTTTTTATTTCTCTTTATCTGCCATATAGTAACTAACGTGTGGTGGCTGATTATAACTTACATTCTGCCAGCACACACCCATACGATATATATGATCATGCATCAATGTAGGGATGCGGTATTGCGTTGGAATACTTGTAGTGAATATGTTCAAGTGAGAACGGTCACCAGCATCAAAGAGGATGATCTCCTCACGCCAATCTCCAAACAGGTCTGCTTGCAGACATGGTGTTGCCTTTGTACCATTACATGACGCTGAGTTACCCCAATCGCTGAGATTGTCCTTGCCGTTGATACTAACATGATCAACACCGCTGCCATTCCACTTCGCAACATAGTAGTCCTGACGGAACTGCATCTGCTGAAAACGCTGCATCAAACTGTCAGGCAACTGACCACCTCCACGCTGACCGAACGGTCCAAACTGTCCAGGTGCGCCACGTCTTCCATCTTGTCCAAATCCACCTCTTTGCCCAAATCCACCGCGTTGACCACCACGTTCACCGCGTTGACCGCGTTGACCGAACTGTCCACGGTTGCGCTGACGGTCTCCTTGGTCATTGCCCCATGTACCAGGTCGCATGCCACGTCCTCCGTTTCCTATCAGTTCGTCCTGCAAGTCACCATCCCAGTAAATGCGGAAATTCTGCGGTGTCCATCCCTCTGTTTCTGCAATGACATTACCTTTTATATCATATACCTTCTTTTCTGCAGAGCACCAGAACTCACTGCCACGGTGACTGGCATCGATATCGGCGGAAATGCCACGTCCAGTGTCTTGTTTATCATACGAACGGAAGATAATCTCACCAGTCTTGGCATCACGCAGGTTTGCACCATATTTCCCGCCCTCAAGCACCATATAGTACTCCAAACCTGGGCGGTCAGGATCAAGATCCCCCAAATGATGTGCATCACCATGACCAAGTCCTGTACTATACAGCAACGAACCATCATTATCAATAGCAGCTGAGCCGTACGTTATCTCGTCAAATCCGTCACCATCCACATCTCCTACAGCAATGCCATGTGCACCTTGTCCAAAGGCTGTTGCCGTCAGTCCATGAGCCTCACGCAGTGTATTACCACTGGCATCGGTAACCAACCAGTCATTAGGTGTGATGCTCTGATGCAGCCAGCGCGTCTTCAGTTCCTTGCCATCAAAATCCACTGCCCACAAATATGAGCGTGTATAATATCCGCGACACATCACTGCTGATGGATTCTCCTTTGCGCCACCGAGGAAAGCCACGCATGCCAGATAACGCTCGCCGCGGTTGCCCGGACCATGGTCGCCCCATTCTGCCGTAGCATATTCTGGTGAACCACCTACGCCAAAGGCACGGTTAGGGTTATAGAATACCGTATGTATGGCATGTCCGTCCTTACCACTGAACACAGTAAGGTATTCTGGTCCGGCAAGCACATGTCCATCCTTACCACGATAATCCGCTTCGTTGTCTGCATCCTTTATCTCAGAATCAGTAGCAGCCTCCGTAACATAGTTACCCTTGCCATCCTTCGCTCCCGGTGCCGTTTTACATATCAGTTCAGCCTTGCCGTCACCGTCAAAGTCATATACCATGAACTGCGTATAATGTGCGCCGGCACGTATATTCTTACCTAACGAGATACGCCACATCAATATACCTTCTGGCTTATAGCAGTCGAGGTACACCTCACCGCTGTATCCACGATGCGAATTGTCGTGCGAGTTGCTCGGATCCCATTTCAATATTATTTCATAGTCACCGTCACCGTCAACATCTGCCGCAGAACAGTCGTTTGGCGTATATGTACATGTCTGTCCATCAGGCATTGTTTGATCAAGTGGACGTATAAGCGGTACGGAAAGATATGGTTTTGTCCATGCCTGCACCTCATCACTAGTGTCGGTCACGCTACCATTCACCACTGTCTGTACCGAGTAATGGCTTGTACTGTCTCCCTCTGCATCACTATAGCATGTAGCTCCTGTCAATCCCTGCGCGATCATCTCTCCGTCGCGCAACAGGTTGAATGTTGTCTGTGCATCATCGGTTGACAAGAAACGCCAACTGACAAAATTTCCTTTTTCTGCTTTCACTGCCACAACACCGCGTGACAAGCGTTCTATATATGTCTGAGCCTTCATCGGAGTGTGAAAAGCAAAGACTGCAATCATAGTAGCGGCTATTATGCCGCGAATATTAAAGACTTTATACATGGTTAACATTATTATATATATTAGTATTGCTGCAGATTCAACAAGCAAGTGCAAATTTACATAATTTTCTCATAAAAACAATGGTATGGTGTTAGGAAATTGAGTTTTTCCCTTGGTCTGGCATTGATTTTCTCCATGATGTATTTGACTTTCTGATGACTGACCTTGCTG